>NZ_JBQKCH010000005.1:0-120260 GCF_052122455.1 Acidaminococcus sp. HCP3S3_G9_1
GTTGGGTCCAAAAATGAGCACGCCAATTTTAAAGGATTCAAATTGTAGCCTGTCCAATTTTGTGGGCAGGTGCTACTCTTAAAAAGTGTCCACACTTATGGGTACAGTATAGAGTAAAGAGCAGAGAAAATTTCTGCATTCGGTGGCAAATGCCCGGCGTTTGCCTTCCAGCGGCCAGTGACAATTGACCAGTGACCAGTGACAGGGATGCTGCCGGGCAGCATCCCACAGAGGCAAACTATGTTCAAAAAACGCTATACAGCCCCCCAGATGCTGGGGGTATTCTTCCTGTCCCTGGGTGTGTTCAGCGGCGGGACCTATTATCTGATGAAAAACTGGATCGGAGACCCGGGAGCCCTTTTCCAGATCGTCCGGACCATGCACCTGATCCAGGAACATTATGTAGGGGAAACCGATCGGAAAGCCATTTATGACGGGGCGCTCAAAGGCATGGTGGGGGTCCTGAACGATCCCTATTCCACCTACCTGGACAACCAGGACTTCCAGGCCCTGTCCACCATGACCGAAGGCCATTTCGGCGGGGTGGGCATGGTCATGGGCCAGAAAAAGGACAGCCAGTTCGTGGTGGTGGCTCCCATTGAGGACACCCCTGCCTACAAGGCCGGCATCAAAGCCGGGGACATCCTGCTGAAAATCGACGGAGAAGACCTGTCCGGCCAGACTCTGAACCAGGTGGTGAAAAAGATCCGGGGTCAGGACGGATCCCAGGTGACCCTGACCCTGAAACGGGGAGAGGAGGAACCCCGGGATGTAACCGTTACCCGCAGCGACATCAAGCTGAAAAGCGTGTACAGCCGGATGGATGAAAACGGCATCGGGTATATCCGGGTGACCAATTTCAACGAGGATACAGGCAAAGACTTCGGTGCCAGCCTCCAGGATCTCCGGGACAAGGGGATGAAGGCCCTGGTACTGGATCTTCGGGACAACCCGGGAGGCCTTCTGGAAAGCGGTGTGGAAGTGGCCCGGTACCTGGTGCCCAAAGGTCCCATTGTGTCCGTCACAGACAAGGACGGGAACACCCAGACCGAATCCTCTTCACTGGAAAAAGTGGACTTCCCCCTGGCGGTATTGGTGAACCATGGCACCGCCAGTGCGGCGGAAATCGTCTCCGGCGCCATCCAGGATACCGGATCCGGGAAGATCTTCGGGGTGAAGACCTATGGCAAGGGTGTGGTCCAGAATATTTTCCTCCTGAGCAACAAAACCGCCGTGAAGCTGACCGTGGCCCGGTATTATACCCCCAGCGGCCGGAGCATCGACAAGGTGGGCATCGAGCCGGACCAGGTGGTGGAAGCCGCCGATGAAGAAGGAAGCAACCAGCTGCAGGCGGCGGAAGCCTATCTCCGTCAGCAGCTCCAACAGTAAGGGCAAGGAGCGTGGATTATGGAAATCATCAATACCCTGACCAGTCAGATCGCCGTTTGGAAAAATTTCCTCACCGGTGCCGCGGGAACTCTTCCCACCGCACCCATGCTGAAAACCGGGGCGGAAGTCCTGCTGGGCCTTCTGGTCCTGCTGCTGATCGCCTACCGGTTCCGCACCCACCAGGTGCGCCGGGAACGGAAGATCCGCTACCGGATCGGCCGGATGATCGCCCATCTCTGTGATACCTATGACAGTCTGGAAGATGTGGACTGGAAGAAGCAGAAGGCCTACCGGTATCATTTCGTGGACGGAGACCTGAAAATCGACCAGCGGGACATTGAGGGAATCGGGGACCTGATCGGACCCCTCCATCCCAGCGACGGCCTGAAATACAACGAAGACTATATCAAAGGGGCCATCGAAAAGGCCATGAAGACCTGCTCTCCGGTGGAATTCATTGCCCGGGAAAAAGGCGCCGACGGTACTTTCCATTGGAAGGCCTTCCTGTTCCAGGGAGTCAAGAATGACAAAATCCACAGCCGCAGCTGCCTGCTGCTGAAGCGGGATGTGGATGACAGCCGGTCTGCAGAAATGGAAAAACGGGCCCAGCTGAGCCTGGACATGAACGAAGCCCGGAAGGCCGCCCAGGCCAAAACGGAATTCCTCAACCGGTTCAGCCAGGATACCCGGGAAGCTCTCCGGGACATTATGGGGAATCTCAGCCTCACCCGGGAGGAAATGGATCCGGGACGGCGGAAGGATTATCTGGACGAAAGCCAGCAGGAAGCCCGTTATCTCATGACCATGATCGAAGACGTAAAGGAACTGTCCGACATCGAAAACGGCACCCTGGAAATCCGCAGCGAGGAATTCAATGTGGATGAGACATTGACCAAACTGAACCAGCTGTTCCAGAAAGAAGGGGAGAAACGGGACATCACCTACGACTGCACCGTGGAACCTCTCTTGTATCCCAACCTGATCGGGGACGAAAAACGGCTGGAACAGGTACTGCTGAACCTGCTCACCCATGCTCTGCTGTTTACGGACCGGGGACAGAAAGTCCTTTGCGCCGTACGGCAGAAACTGGTGAAGAACAAAAAAGTTGCCATGGAATTCACCGTGCTCTGCGCCGGCATGAGGGTGCCCCAGGAAATGGTGGAGAAAGCCTTCCTGCCTTTTGAACTGACCCGGCAGGTGGGCAGCGCCAAAGTCCACGGAGGCCTGGGCCTGGTGGTGACCCAGCGTCTGGTGACCCTGATGGGGGGACAGATCCGGGCGGACAATGCGGAAGGCCGGGGCATGCGGTACATCATCGAACTGCCCTTTGATTTTGCAAGCCACGTGAAATAAACGAAAGGAAGTACATACAGGATGCTTCATATTGGATGCCATTTGTCCTCCAGCAAAGGATTCGCCGCCATGGGGAAGACGGCTCTTTCCATCGGGGCGGATACCTTTGCCTTTTTTACCCGGAATCCCCGGGGCAGCAAAGCCAAGGAAATCGATCCCAAAGATGTGGAAAAATTCCAGGCCCTCTGGGAGCTCAACCGGACCATCCCTCTGGTGGCCCACGCTCCCTATACCCTGAATCCGGCTTCTTCCAAGGAGGATGTGCGGACTTTTGCCCGGGAAACCATCGCCGATGATTTGAGAAAGCTGGAGGCGGTGCCCGGGAACTATTACAACATGCACCCGGGAAACCACCTGGGACAGGGGTCGGAAACAGGCATCGCTCTCATTGCCCAGTGCCTGAACGCCGTGCTGGATCCGGATCTTTCCACCACCCTGCTCCTGGAAACCATGGCCGGGAAGGGGACGGAAGTGGGCCGGACCTTCGGAGAACTCCGGGCCATCATCGACCGGCTGGACCATCCGGAAAAAGTGGGGGTGTGCCTGGATACCTGCCATGTGTGGGACGGAGGGTATGACATCGCTTCTAATCTGGACGGAGTACTGGAAGAATTCGACCGGACCCTTGGGCTGGACCGGCTGAAAGCCATCCATCTCAACGACAGCAAAAATCCCCTGGGAGCCCACAAGGACCGGCACGAAAAGCTGGGCCTGGGATGCATCGGACTGGAAACCCTGAAAAACGTGGTGAATCATCCGGCCCTCCGGGACCTGCCCTTTATCCTGGAGACCCCCAATGAACTGGCCGGCTACCAGGCGGAAATCGCCCTGATGCGCCAGGCAAGAGAAGAGAGGGACGGCCAATGAAGATCACCACTCACCAGGCCACTGTCTGCGGCCTGCTCCTGGCCCTGACCCTGGTGCTGAGCCTGCTGCCCCTTTACCGGATGCCCTACGGAGGCACCATTACCCTGGGAGGTATGCTGCCCATGATGCTCATAGCCTTTGTGTACGGCCCCCGGGTGGGGATCATGGCCGGGTTCGTGTACGGGCTGCTGAACCTGCTGCTGAACCCCTACATCCTCCATCCGGTCCAGGTGCTCCTGGATTATCCTCTGCCTTTCATGGCCCTGGGGCTGTGCGGATTCTTCCCTCAGCGGCCCTATCTGGGCATGGCCGTGGGGGTGGCCGTCCGGTATCTGTTCCATTTCCTTTCCGGGGTGGTGTTCTTTGCCAGCTATGCGCCGGCCACCATGTCCCCGGCAGTCTATTCCCTGGTGGCCAACGGTTCCTATCTGCTGCCGGATCTGGTGATCTGCATGGTGCTCTACCGGCTGCTGCCCATTGAGAAATTCCGGCAGATGATGTAAAAAAGCTTGCAAAATAATATCCCTGTGGTATAATAATCAAGTAACCAAAGTAGAGGCCACCTGCTTCTCACCTTGCGGCAACGCTCGACAGGGTCAGTGATACGGATTTGCAACGGGTGGACTTTGGTTCGCCCGTTTTTATTTTATTGTCTGTCTAACCTATTGGAGGTGAACGTCATAGCAAAAGATGAACTGCGGATCAATGAAGCCATCCGCGCAAGAGAAGTTCGTGTAAATTCTGCGGACGGGGAACAGTTTGGAATCATGTCTCTCCATGATGCCCTGCACCTGGCCGAAGAAAAGCATCTGGACCTGGTGGAAATCGCTCCCAAGGCCAAACCCCCGGTCTGCCGGATCATGGATTACGGCAAGTATCTCTATGAACAGCAGAAGAGAGAAAAAGAGGCCCGGAAGCGCCAGAGAATCATCGATGTGAAGGAAGTCAAACTCCGGATCCGCATCGAAGACCACGATTTCGAAGTAAAGACCAAGAATGCCATCCGCTTCTTACAGGGCGGTGACAAGGTAAAAGTTACCATCATGTTCCGGGGCCGGGAAATGACCCATCCGGAACTGGGTGAACAATTACTGAATAGAATGGCTGACCAACTGCAGGAGATTGCCACTGTGGAAAGAAAGCCGAAGCTGGAAGGACGCAACATGATCATGATCGTTGCTCCCAAAAGTGCCAAATAACAAGGAGGATGTCCAATCATGCCGAAAATGAAAACCCGCAGATCTGCTGCTAAACGCTTCAAAGCCACCGCTACCGGTGAATTCAAACGTGGTAAAGCTTTCCGGAGCCACATCCTGGAACACAAATCTCCTACCCGTAAGAGAAACCTGCGTAAAGCGGGTCTGGTCCACAAGACCGACCACGAACGTGTAGCCAAGATGCTGCCGTACGCATAATTTCACTGTTTGAGAGATTTCAGAGATTCCAAGGAGGAAATAAACAATGGCAAGAATTAAAGTCGGCGTAACTGCCCATAGACGTCATAAACATATCCTGAAGCTGGCCAAAGGCTACAGAGGTTCCAAGAGCAAGCTGTTCAAAAAAGCCAATGAAACCGTCATGAAGGGCCTGATGTATGCCCGTCGTGACAGAAGAGCCAAGAAACGCGAATTCCGTCAGCTGTGGATCGCCCGGATCAACGCTGCTACCCGGGCCAACGGCCTGAGCTACAGCCGTTTCATCTGCGGCCTGACCAAAGCTGGCGTTGTGCTGGACCGGAAAGTCCTGGCCGACATGGCTGTAAACGATGCCGCTGCTTTCGCCAAACTGGTGGAAACTGCCAAGGCTGCTCTGTAAGAGAGAAATCAGGAAGCTGTCTGCGTAACAAGCAGGCAGCTTCTTTTTTTTTGTAACAAATGATACATGAAATTATATGTATTCATAATCAGTGAAAAAATATGCACAACGTTATCTTATATGTGCTATAATAACCTTTATTCCAATCAGAATCCTATACTATGGCACGGAAGGTGAAATTATTGATTGCTTTGAAAAACGGGGATGGGATCCAGTGGCCGGGAGGCAAGCGGATCGCCGTCATGCTGACTTTTGATTTTGACGCGGAACTGTTGCGTCATTCCGTCATCGGGAAGAAAACCATCGGATTCTCTGACTTTTCCCGGGGCCAGTACGGCCCTCACGAAGGCCTGGACCGGTGCCTGGCTCTGCTGGACCGGCAGCATCTGCCTGCCACGTTCTTCATTCCCGGGAAGATCATCGAAGAATATCCGGATGCGGTGAAGAAAATTGCCGACAGAGGGTTGGAAATCGGATACCATGGGTATGAGCATGAGAGCACCCTTGGTCTGTCTGCTGATGAAGAACGGTCCAATATGGAAAAAAGTGAAGCCCTGATCGAAAAGCTGTGCGGTCACAAACCGGCAGGACACCGGGGGCCTTTGGATGTGCTTCAGGAATGCAGCATGGCACTTCTTCAGGAAAGAGGATATCTTTACGATTCCACATTAAAGGACTGCGACTGGCCTTACATTCCTCAGGAATGCGGCCCCCGGACTCCGGTCATCGAACTGCCTACAGAACCGGGAATTGACGACTTTTCTTATTATTACTTCTCCTATGCAGATGAGGCCACCATTACCTGCACTTATCCCAATGATTATGTTTACGGGATTTGGAAAGATTATTTTGATGAACTGGCCAGCGAGGGAGACAAAGTGATGGTCCTGAAACTCCATCCCCAGCTGATTGGCCGGAGCGGACGGATCCGGATGCTGGAACAGCTGGTCCTGTACATGGAGCAAAACGGAGCCTGGATTGCTTCCTGTCAGGAAGTGGCCCAATATGTAAGGGATTTTTATGAACAGAAAGAAGGTGCCTGCCAATGAAATGGCCTCATGGAAAACGGCTGGCCCTGTGCCTTTCCTTTGATATTGATGCGGAAACCCTCTGGCTGACCCGGAATCCTGTCAATGTGCATCACCCGGTTCATTTGTCCCGGGGACGCTATTCCGTCAAGCAGGGGATTCCCCGGATCCTCCGGCTGCTGGAAAGTGAAGGAGTGAAGGCCACTTTCTTCACTCCGGCCTGGACTGCCGAGCATCATCCTGATGTAATCCGTACTATTGCAGAACTGGGGCATGAAGTTTCCTATCATGGGTACCTTCATGAAGTTTGTGACACTTACGAAAAAGAAAATGCCCTGATGGAAAAAGCGGAAAACATCCTGAGGGAAATTACCGGCAGACGGCCTATGGGGAACCGGGGCCCGGATGGATACGTATATGACTTCCACCTGCAGCTGTGGCTGGACCGGGGGTATATCTATTCCTCCAACTGGCGGGACAATGACGGGCCTTTTCTTCACAAACTGAACGGAAAGACCATTCCCATTGTGGAACTGCCAAAAGATGGCATTGTGGATGATACCTCCTATGACATGTATACCCTTCAGCATCCGGAACATTATTTCCTGCGAAGCGGACGGGAAATGGTGGGAATCTGGATGGATGAACTGGACGGACTGGCGGAAGAAGGACGGATGATGAATTTTGTCATGCATCCTCAGTTCATTGGCCATCCCCAGTATGTCCGTGCGCTGCGGGAATTTATCCGGTATGCCAAAGATCATGGGGCCTGGATTGCTACCGATGAACAGGTGGCACGATACTATCTTTCCCAGAACGGATTTCCGGAATATGCCAAGGGAGAGAGTTTTTAAAAGAAAGGAAGTATGAATGATGATGACCAACAGACTGACCAAAAAGATTGCCTGTGTACTGGCGGGAGCCTTTTGCCTGCTGGCTCTTGCCGGATGCGGGGGAAATGATGCCAAGAAAGAGGCAGGAAAAACTGGGGGAGACGGCAAAAAGCTGGTGGTAGCCATTAATGCCACTTTTCCGCCTTTTGAAAGTGTTAAGGAAGGCACAAAGGACTATACCGGCATTGATATCGAAATTGCCCAGTATATCGGGAAAAAACTGGGGAAAACCGTGGAATTCCAGGATATGAAATTTGCTTCCCTGGTGCCTACTCTCCAAAGCGGCCGGGCGGACATGATCATTTCCGGGATTTCTCCCACGGCCCAACGGAAAGAAGTGGTTTCTTTCTCCAAACCTTATTATTTCCCCATGAAGGCACTGATTTTCAAGAAGGGGGCTGGCTACAAATCTCTGGCTGATCTGAAGGGAAAGAAAGCCGGGGCTTCCATGGGCACCACTTATGTAAAAGAACTGAAGGAAGCAGGGGGCATCGAAGTGACAGAACTGGACAATACTCCGCTGGTGGTCCAGGATATCAAGAACAGCCGTCTCGATGCCGGGCTCTTTGATTCTGCCCAGGCTTCTGTATTCGTCAAGGAAAATCCTGAACTGGAAATGGCCATCCTGGATCTGCCGGTAGTCAACGATGATACCTTTGCTATTGCTCTGCCCAAAGATTCCAAGGATATCGGCAAAATCAACGATATCCTGAAGGAAATGAAATCCAATGGAGAATTCCACAAAATCCTGGTGAAATACTTGGGTGAAGACGCTGCCAAACAATATGAAACGGCGGAAGCCAAACTGGATGTGGCTAAACAGTAATCTAATCTGAAAAGAGAAGCGAATCCTATGTTTAAATTTTCTGTTCTCATGCCCTACCTGCCACTACTGGAAAGCGCAGTGTGGGTTACGTTGAAATTCACGTTTTTCTCTACTTTCCTGGGATTTATCGGGGGCTTTATCCTGGCTCTCATTACCATCTCCCGGAACAGAGTATTTGCCCCTCTGGCACGGTTTTATATTTCAGTTTTTCGGGGAACACCGCTTCTGGTGCAGCTGATGTTGATTTATTTTGCCACGCCCCAGCTTACGGGATACAACATTACAGCACTTCAAGCCGGGGTGCTGTCCTTTGGGCTGAATTCCGCCGCATATATTTCTGAAGCCCTCCGGGGCGGGATCCTTTCGGTGGACAAGGGCCAGTGGGAAGCGGCCCTTTCCCTGGGGGTGCCCAAGCATCGGTTCATCCTGGATGTGATTTTACCCCAGGCCATCAAGAACACCTTCCCGGCGCTGATCAATGAGAGCATTGCGCTGTTGAAAGATTCCAGCCTGGTGTCCGTCATCGGGGTCGCTGATACCCTTCGTTGGGCGGATTTAATCCAGGCCAAGACGTTCCGGGCTTTTGAAGCCTTTATAGTAGCGGCTGCCGTATATTATGTGCTGGTCATGATCCTCACCTTTATCGGTGCCTATTTTGAAAAGAAGGTGCGTATCAGTGACTGACAACATTATCCAAGTAGAACATGTGGCCAAACATTTCGGCAGTCTGGAAGTCCTGAAGGACATCAGCCTGGAGGTGGAGCGGGGACAGGTGGTGACCATCATCGGTCCTTCCGGCAGTGGAAAATCCACCCTGCTCCGGTGTCTGAACCTGCTGGAAAAACCTGATGGGGGAAAGATCATCTTCGAAGGTCAGGACATTCTGGCACCGGGGATAAAGATTGCGGACATCCGGAAAAAAGAAGTGATGGTGTTCCAGCATTTCAACCTGTTCAAAAACATGACCGTACTCCGGAACGTGACCTATGCCCCCATGGTGGTCAATGGGAAAAGCCGGGAAGAAGCAGAAAAAGATGGCCGGGAACTCTTGGCCAAAGTTGGGCTGGCTGACAAGGCAGGAGAATATCCCAGCCGGCTTTCCGGGGGCCAGCAGCAGCGGGTGGCCATCGCCCGGGCCATGGCCATGCATCCGGATGTGCTGCTCCTGGATGAACCTACGTCCGCCCTGGATCCGGAAATGGTGAAAGAGGTGCTGGACGTGATCCGGGAACTGGCCCAGAGCGGCATTACCATGGTACTGGTGACCCACGAAATGGGCTTTGCCCGGGATGTATCCGACATGATCCATTTCATGGATGGGGGCTATCTGGTGGAAAGCGCCCCGCCGGCGGAATTCTTCGCTCATCCCAAATCGGAACGGGCCCAGAAATTCCTGTCCAAGATCCTGTCCTGAGGTGCCTATGAAAATCCGTATCATCAATCCGGATTATGGGGTGGGGGAAGAGGCCATGGCCCAGCGCTGCAGCATCCTCCAGCAGTTTGTGGGGCCCGATGTGGAACTGTCCATGGTCTGTCTCACCCAAACAAAAGTGGAAATCAACAGTGCGGCGGATGTGGTCCTGGCCGGTCCGGAAATCCTGGAACTGGCCAAACAGGCGGAACAGGATGGGTGTGACGCTGTGGTGCTGTACTGCTTTTCTGATCCGGCGGCTGAAGCCTGCCGGGAACGGCTCCGAATCCCAGTGGTGGGCGGAGCCCAGGCTTCGGTGCTCCAGGCGCCCCTGGTGGCCAGGCAGTCGGGAGTCATCCTCAGTGATCCCGCCCGGATCGGGGAAAAAGAACTGTTCCTGCCTACCTTGGGCATCGGTCCTGGACGGATCAAAGCCATCGGAGCCATCCATTTCCAGGGAAAATCCATCTGGGACAATCGGGAAGAAGCCTTTGCCCAGTTGGTGGAAGAGGGAAAAAGGCTGATCAGGGAACAAGGAGTCCAGTGTCTGATCCTGGGCTGCCTGTCCTTTTTGGGACTGGCCAGGCCCCTTAGTGAAAAACTGGGGGTCCCGGTAATCGACCCGGCCATTGCCGCCGTATGCACCGCAGAAAGCCTGGTGCGGCAGGGAATATAAGAAAAAGTCAAATGTGGCCTGAGGGCCTTGAGATGGCAGACGTCAGATTTGTTCGGTATGGAAAGCAGGGATCCTCTGCTGACTGCTAACAGGCTGACGTCTTTTTTAGCTTCACTATAAAAAGTTGAAATATTCTACAAATATAGTAAAATACATACTATGTAATATCAGGGAAAACGTTGGACAGTACACAACAGGAAACAAGATATTGACACCATATATGGTGTCAATTATACTAAAGGCAGGAACGATATGTCTAAATGGGAAAAATTGCTGAAAAAAATACTCACTTTATCAAAAGACATGAGGTTTGATGAACTAAGAAAAATATTGGAGAGTTATGGGTACGTAATGAGTGCACCCAGAGGCGGAAGCAGCCATTATACTTTCAGGAAACCTGGGAAAAACCCCATTACTATCCCCAAACATGAACCCATCAAAAAAGTATATGTCGAGATGGTCCGACAGGTGGTGGAGGAGGAAGCTGGAAATGAAAACGATTGAATATTATATGGCACTTCCTTATCGGCTGGAAATCGTTCCGGATCCGGATGAGGGGGGATATGTGGCCCGTTATCCGGATTTGCCGGGATGCATCACGGTCGGTGATTCCATGGAAGAGGCTGCCAAAAATGCTGAAGATGCGAAGAAGGAGTGGCTGGCCGCAGCCTTGGAAAGCGGAGTGGAGATTGCAGAACCGGTATCTGCCAATGGATATTCCGGACAGTTTAAGCTGCGGATCCCCAAAAGCCTGCACCGCCGTCTGGCCGAACACGCCAAAGAAGAAGGAGTCAGCATGAATCAGTACTGCGTGTATCTGCTGTCGCAAGGGTCCTGATGGCCCTTCCTTTTCCCTTGCACCAAACTGTAAAGTATGTTATAATGCCAACGTGCTGGAAGAGCACAATTCTTTGAACCTTGGCGCTGCTGCGCGACACTCCGACGCCAGCTGCAGCCACGGGCTTTTCTATGACTAAGGAGGAAAAGAACAATGTTAACGCCTGCAAGAAAGAAAGAACTCATCGAAACCTACCGCATCAACGAACAGGACACCGGGTCTCCTGAAGTACAGATCGCCATCCTGACCGAACGGATCAGCTATCTGACCGAACACCTGAAAGCCAACAAGAAGGACCATCATTCCCGTCGCGGCCTGCTGAAAATGGTTGGTCAGCGCCGTGGCCTGCTGAACTACCTGATGAAGAAAAACATCGAACGGTACAGAAGCATTGTAGAAAGACTGGGCCTGCGGAAATAATTCCAAAAGCAATGAAAAGACTGCTCCAGAAATGGGGCAGTCTTTTTTTTTGCATGTAATTGGTATCCCTAGTCTCAGCAAACAGCCTGATACCGTCGCTGTTTGTCCATGGGAGGATGCGTTCTCTATGGTTTTATCTGAATCGAAGGAATCCGCTGCCCGGGTCCCTTCTGACCGCCGTTGACTGATGACCGGCGACGGCAATGCGAAGTTTATTTCCCATTGCCTTAAATTATCCTTGACATTTTCCTTACTATACAGTATACTAATCAAGTCGGCAGCACCTGAGGGTGTTTCCTGACAACGGCCCAGTAGTTCAGTTGGTTAGAATGCCGCCCTGTCACGGCGGAGATCGTCGGTTCGAGTCCGTCCTGGGTCGCCAATTTGCCTCGGTAGCTCAGTTGGTAGAGCAAAGGACTGAAAATCCTTGTGTCCGCAGTTCGATTCTGCGCTGAGGCACCATTCTTTATGCGGAAGTAGCTCAGTGGTAGAGCATCACCTTGCCAAGGTGGGGGTCGCGAGTTCGAATCTCGTTTTCCGCTCCATTTTCATATGGCGACGTAGCCAAGCGGTAAGGCAGAGGTCTGCAAAACCTTTATCCCCAGTTCGATTCTGGGCGTCGCCTCCAATTTAACTTTTTCGCCGAGGTGGCGGAACTGGCAGACGCAAGGGACTTAAAATCCCTCGGAGAGTGATCTCCGTACCGGTTCGATTCCGGTCCCCGGCACCATTGAAATTTGAAGGACTGTTGCATAAGCAACAGTCCTTTTTTCAGCTTCCGGAGATTTCGGGAAAACCGTATGAACCCTGGAGGGCCGCCGGCCGGGCGGCCCCCAGAATGTACCAACATTCCTTTCTTCTTCCCTGCCGGATATGGTAAAATAAAAGAAATGAAAAGAAAAAAGGAGTCATGATCCATGGAAGAACGACGAATCATCCACGTGGAAGAAAAGCTTCCGGTCCTGGAAACCATCCCTCTGAGCCTGCAGCATCTGTTTGCCATGTTCGGTTCCACCGTACTGGTGCCTTTTCTCCTGCACGTGGACCCTGCCACCGCCCTGTTTATGAACGGGGTGGGCACCCTGCTGTATCTGACCATCTGCAAATGGAAGCTCCCGGCCTATCTGGGCTCCAGCTTCGCCTTCATTTCCCCTGTGCTGGCGGTGTGCGCTACCCCGGGGATGACCTATGGAGACGCCCAGGGAGGCTTCATTGCCTTCGGCCTCTGCTTCATCCTGATCGGCCTTATGGTAAAGAAAATCGGCACGGATTGGATCGATGTGCTGTTTCCGCCCGCGGCCATGGGGTCCATTGTGGCCATCATCGGTCTGGAACTGGCGCCCCTGGCTCTCAACATGAGCGGCTTCGTGGATCCGGTCCAGGGGATGACCAACGGTCAGGCCATGACCATTTCCATGTTCACCCTGATTGTGACCATCCTGGGCACCGTCCTGGGCCGGGGATTCATCGCCATCATCCCCATCCTTATCGGGGTGGTGTCCGGCTACGTCCTCAGCTGGTTCATGGGTGTGGTGAACTTCTCTGCGGTGGAAACCGCCGCCTGGTTCTCTTTCCCCACCTTCTACCAGCCCCGGTTCAATGTGTCCGCCATCATGATGATCCTGCCCGCCCTGTTTGTGGTGCTGGCGGAACATCTGGGGCATCTGTTCGTCACCAGCGACATTGTAGGACGTGACCTGATCAAGGATCCCGGGCTCCACCGGTCCCTTATGGCGGATGGTCTTTCCAACGTGCTCTCCGGGCTCCTGGGTTCCACTCCCAATACCACCTACGGGGAAAACATGGGGGTCATGGCCATTACCGGGGTGTACAGCACCTGGGTCATTGGCGGTGCAGCCATTTTCGCCATCCTGTTTTCCTTCATCGGGAAGATCGCTGCGGTGATCCACGGGATCCCCACCCCGGTGATGGGGGGCGTCTGCATCTTATTGTTCGGTTTTATTGCAGCGTCCGGCCTCCGGATGATGGTGGAACGGAAAGTGGACTTTACCCAGCCCAAGAACCTGATCCTCACAGCCGTGACCATGATCAGCGGTCTTTCCGGGGCAGCGGTCCACATCGGGCCCGTCCAGCTGAAAGGCATGGGCCTGGCAACGGTGGTGGCCATCCTGGCCAGCCTGGCCTTTCTGATTTTCGAAAAATTGGGCCTGTCCAACGAAAAATAATCGGATTTGGAATTGAAAGAAACGGCGATTTATAGTATACTGTTTTAAATATTACAAACTACCAAAGGGAGGCAGAGTATGGATAATTTACAGCATGAGGTTGTCCTGGTTGTTGACTTCGGCGCACAGTACAGCCAGCTGATTGCCAGACGAGTTCGTGAATGCGGTGTGTACTGCGAAATCATTCCTTACAATTATACCCTGGACAAGATCAAAGCCAAGAATCCCAAGGCCATCATCCTGTCCGGCGGTCCCAACAGTGTCTATGCAGAAAATACCCCCAGCGTGGATGAGGGCGTTTTCGAAATGGGCATCCCTGTCCTGGGCATCTGCTATGGGGATCAGTTCATGACCAAGGCGCTGGGCGGCAAAGTGGCCCATGCCGGCAGCGGGGAATACGGCAAGACCGCTGTATCCCTTGACAATGAAACCCGTCTCTTCTCCGGTCTGGAAAAGAACAATGTATGCTGGATGAGCCATCAGGACTATGCGGAAAAAGCCCCGGAAGGCTTTACGGTCATTGCTCAGACGGAAGAATGTCCCATCGCTGCCATGCAGAATGAGGACAAGAAACTCTACGGCGTCCAGTTCCATCCGGAAGTGATGCACACTCCCTTTGGGAAGCAGATGTTCTCCAACTTCCTGTTCAATATCTGCAACCTGTCCGGGGATTGGACCATGTCCTCCTTCGCCCAGAACAAGATCCGGGAAATCCGGGAAAAGGTAGGGGACAAGAACGTACTCTGCGCCATGAGCGGCGGTGTGGATTCCTCCGTGGCCGCCGTGCTGGTCCACAAGGCTGTGGGCAAGCAGCTCACCTGCGTGTTTGTGGATCACGGCCTCCTGCGGAAAGACGAAGGAGACCAGGTGGAACAGGTCTTCAAACGGGATTTTGATATGAACCTGATCCGGGTCAACGCCCAGGACCGTTTCCTCAGCAAACTGAAAGGTGTCAGCGACCCTGAAAAGAAACGGAAGATCATCGGGGAAGAATTCATCCGTGTCTTCGAAGAAGAATCCAAAAAGATCGGTCACGTGGACTTCCTGGTCCAGGGGACCATTTATCCTGACGTGGTGGAATCCGGAGGTACCGGCACCTCTGCCACCATCAAGAGCCACCACAATGTAGGCGGCCTGCCCAAAGACATGAAACTGGGCCTCATCGAACCCCTCCGGGAACTGTTCAAGGATGAAGTCCGTGCCGTAGGCGAAGAACTGGGCATTCCCTCTGAACTGGTATGGCGCCAACCCTTCCCGGGTCCTGGCCTGGCCATCCGTGTCCTGGGCGAAGTCACCGAAGAAAAGCTCCACATCGTCCGGGAAGCCGATGCTATTTTCCGGGAAGAAATCGCCAAAGCCGGTCTGGACCGGTCCATCTGGCAGTATTTCGCCTGTCTCCCCAACATTCGCAGTGTCGGTGTCATGGGTGACTTCCGGACCTACAGCAACACCATCGCCCTCCGTGCCGTCAACAGTACCGATGGCATGACCTCCGACTGGTCCCACATTCCCTACCACGTGCTGGACATCGTTTCCAGAAGAATCGTAAACGAAGTCCCCGGGGTAAACCGTGTGGTCTACGATATTACCAGCAAGCCGCCGGCGACTATCGAGTGGGAGTAAGCGGCTGACGCATAACCCAGGCGCGGGATATACACCCATCTACTTTGTCAGCGGGGAATTTGGTCCGCGGCATGTACGTCCATGTACTATGCCACGAACCAAATTCCCCGCTTTCGCGTATCTGGGTACATCTCTCGCACCTGGAAGAAAATCGGGCCCATCTGCTTTGTTGAATTCGCGCATCTGACCTACTCTGGTGCTCAGAGAAAAAATCGAGGGAGAAAAAAGACATCAGACACGGCCGGAGGCCTACAGAGTTCGGATGTCAGCTTGTTGGCTATGGACAGGCTGGAAACTTGCATCTGCATCGGACAAAGCTGACGTCTGCTTTCTGAGAGACCCGTGAGGGCCGGTTCCGACGTCTTTTAAGGGATTTAGGACAAAGGGCTGGATTTATGATAGAATCAAGGGGTAAATCATCTTTTCAGGGAGGACTTATCATGATCCGATTCAACAATGACTACAACCACGGGGCCCATCCCAACATCCTGGAAGCCCTGGTCCGTACCAACGATACCCAGTTCAGCGGTTATGGTACCGATGAATGGTGTGACAAGGCAGAAAAAATGATCCTGGACTTGTGCCAGTGTCCCCAGGGCAAAGTGTATTTCTTCCCAGGAGCCACCCAGGTGAACCTGGTGACCATCGCGGCCTTTCTGAGCTCCTGTGACAGTGTGGTCTGTGCTTCCACCGGTCACATCAATGGCCATGAATGTGCTTCTATCGAAAATACCGGCCACAAGATCCTGGCTTTGCCCCAGAAAGACGGGAAAATCACCGCCGCCCAGATTGAACAGGAAGTCCGGTCCTATTATGATGCCGGTGAACCGGAATGGCTCACTCGGCCTTCAATGGTCTATATTTCTTTCACCACTGAATACGGCACCCTGTATTCCAAAGCGGAACTTACCGCCATTTCAGAAGTCTGCCGGAAATATGGGATGGCTCTCTTTGTAGACGGAGCCCGGCTGGCCTATGGATTGGCTGCTCCGGACAATGACCTGACCCTGCCGGATATGGCCCAGCTTACGGACGCTTTTTACCTGGGCGGCACCAAATGCGGCGCCTTCTTTGGGGAAGCGCTGGTCCTTACTCATCCGGAAGCTGTCCGCCGGTTCAAGGCCCATATGAAACAGAGCGGAGCCGTCCTGGCTAAAGGCTGGCTTCTGGGCCTTCAGTTCTATACTCTGCTCCGGGATGGCCTGTATTTCAAACTGGCTGCCCGGGCGGATGCCTTTGCCCTTCGGATCCGGGAAGCCTTCCGGCAGAAGGGGATTCCTGAATACGTGGTCAGTCCCACCAACCAGCAGTTTGTGATCCTGACTCCAGAACAGGCGGAGAGATTGGCCCAAAAATATGTTTTTGAACAAGAAGGGACCTTGGAGGAAGGCCGGTTGGTAGTCCGCTTCTGCACCTCCTGGAGTACGGAGGAGGGGGAGGTGGAGGCGCTTATCGCCGACATCGCCGACGCATAACCCAGGCACGGGATATGTACCCATCTACTTTGTCAGCAACGGATTTTGACTGTGGCATGTACGTCTTTGTACTATGCCACGAACAAAATTCCCCGCTTTCGCGTATCTGGGTACATCTCCTGTACCTTACGGCCTTTCAGAGAAATTAAAATTTAATTCAGTATTTACTAAATTAGAATAATCTATTATATTTAAGTAAACACTAAATCAAAGAAGGTGGAATTATGGAACTTGACCGTATATTGAAAGCACTGGGTGAACCGATGCGGCTGAAGATCTATCAGGCACTTTTGGAAAGGAAGCACTGCGTCCGGTCTCTTTCCAAAAAGTTCGGGATCTCGGAATCGGCCATTTCACAGCATTTGAAGATCATGAGGGAAGCAGGTTTGGTCTATGGAGAAAAGTACGGCTATCATATGCACTATCTGCCGGACCAAGAAGCCATCGACTTCCTGGCGGAGCAGGTGGAACAGATGCGGAGGGATTCTCTGCAGGTGGACCGTGAGCAAAAAGCCTGCCAATGTGAATATCGGGGGAAAAAAGCATGAACCAGAATCAGCTCAGGGATTTGTTTTTGACTTTTGCCCAAATCGGACTGTTTACCTTTGGGGGCGGGTATGCCATGATTTCCATGATCGAGCACAGCTGTGTGGAAGAAAAGAACTGGATCACCCATGAGGAACTGATGGATATTACCGTAATCGCAGAATCCACGCCCGGTCCCATCGCCATCAACTGTGCCACCTTTACCGGATATAAGCAGGCCGGATTGGCGGGAGCTTTTGCAGCTACTTTTGGCATCGTCGTCCCTCCTTTTCTGGTCATTTTGGCCGCTTCGCTGTTCCTGTATGATTTCTTTACGTGGAAACTGCTGGCTGCCACATTCCAGGGAATCAAAATCGCTGTGGGGCTTTTGATTTTGGAGGCAGCCATGATGATGCTGAGAAAAGGCGCCAGGACGTGGCTGTCACGGGGCATCCTCCTGGGTTCCTGTTTGGCCATGCTCTGCAGCGATATCTTTAGTCTACCGATTTCTTCCATCCGGCTGATGCTCCTGGCAGCAGGAATCAGTCTGGCAGTTTCCAGGCTGCAGGCGCCATCCCATCAAGAAGGTGGTGGCGGAAAATGATCTATCTGGATTTATTTGCAGGATTTTTGAAAGTCGGATGTTTTGCCTTCGGAGGTGCATATGGTGCGATCCCTCTGATCCGGGACGTCGTCCTGTCCTACGGCTGGCTGAATGACGACATGCTGACCTATATGATTGCCGTCAGTGAAAGTACCCCGGGACCGATTATGGTCAATCTGGCGACTTATGTAGGAAGCAGCCAGGGAGGCTTTCTGGGAGCCATCACCGCGACAGCCGCCGTTGTCCTGCCTTCGTTCCTGATTATCATTCTGGTTACGGCAATACTCCATCACCTGCTGGACAACCGATATATCCAGAGTCTTTTGCGAGGGATGAAACCCTGCGTGACGGGTATCGTGCTGGCGACTGGCCTCTATATGACCTTCCAGCATTGCCTCGGCCAAGGGAAGCAGCCCCAACAGGCGTTCCAGGCACTTTTTGTGATTCTTGGCCTGATTTTGGGAAAAAGGGGTTACCAGCGGGCTATGAAAAAGAAGCTTTCACCCGTTGGGCTGATCTTGGCTTCCGCTGTTCTGGGCGTAATAGTCTATGGAGGGTAGAAAGGAGGCAAGACGCTGTCGGAACCGGACAGATCCCTTCCAGCTATTCATCTGATCGACGGATCCATTTTCTTTCCCTTCCACTTTCTTCGCCGATATTCCCAGCCAGAAAGCAGGGAATTGGCCAGCCAGCCCAGGGGGACGACGTTCCAGACGAAGGGGAGGCCGAAGCGGGGGGCCAGGGCCATGGCTAGGCTGACCCGAAGTCCAAAGTTGACCAAGCTGGCGATGGTGAACATCTGCATATCGCCGGCCCCTCGGAGGACCCCATCCACAGACATCTTCATGCCGATGAGGCAGAAGAAAAAGCACATGAATAAGTTACTCTATGCAGTTGTCATGGCAACGGAATTATTTCTACCAATCAACTATACTTAGACCATCAAACAAACACCAAACAAATTGGGAGGAATGTTCCATGATTACTGTGAAGAATACTTTGGCTGACGTTGTACGGGATTATCCCCAGACCATTCCCTTTTTCAATGAACTCCACCTGGATTACTGCTGCGGCGGGGGGATCCCTCTGGAAGAAGCCGTGAAGAATACGGATCTGGATGCGGAAAAGGTGGTGGCGGACCTGAATGAATTCATTGCCGCCCACAGCGCCAAAACCGGCAGCCAGCAGGAATCCCTGGAACGGTTCAAGAACCTTTCCATCCCTGACATGCTCCAGGACCTGGAAGCCACTCACCATGTGGATGAACGGAAATACATGGCAGAAATCGAAACGGATCTGAACAAGATCCTTCTTGTCCATTTCGTCCACCACGGGGAACTGCTTACCCGGCTCCATCATCTCTACGGCACCCTGAAAACCGAACTGGAAGAACATTTTGCCCGGGAAGAACGGCTGGTGTTCCCGCTGATGCGGTCCTATCCCCAGCCCAACCTGGAAGTCCTTACCCTGATCCAGAACCTGGAAAAGGACCATTCTGCCGCCGGGGACATCATCAAGGAAATCGAATCTCTCACCGATCATTTCACTGCTCCTGCTGATGCCTGTGCCACCTTCAAACGGACTTACCAGTTGCTGGAAGAATTCATCAATGACGTGTTTGTCCACATCTTCAAGGAAAACTCCATTGTCTTCCCGGAATATGCGGAAAAAGCGCCCAGCCAGGAAGAACTGGACCGTCAGGTGGAAGTGACCCTGGAACAGGAAGCCGGCAGCAACAGCAACACCTGCGGGTACTGTGAAAGCGAAAATGGGGAAGAAAAGAGCCCGGTGCTCTTTGAATGCGGCAACTGCGGTGCCCTGTACTGCAATGACTGCGGAGAAACCGGCTGCCCCAGCTGCGGTGCTTCCTTCAGCCACGCCCATCCTTTGGAATACTCGGGGAGCAGTTGGAATCCGAACCAGGACTAGGCAATAAAAGGGCTAACGCATAACCCCGGGGCACAATGAGGGCCCATCTGCTTTGTCAGCGGGAGATTTGGATCGCGGCATGTACGCCTATGTACTATGCCACAATCCACATCTCCCGCTTTCGTGCATCTGGGCCCTTCTTGTGCCCCGGCCAAAATTCGTAGGATATGCACCCATCTGCTTTCGCGTATCTGGGTACATCTCCTGCGCCTGGAGAGAGCTGCAGGAACGGGCGGCTCTGGCGGCATTGTGCCAGAGGCCCTGTCTCAACGTTTTTTTTTAATAATCTGTATTATGATAGATGCAAAGGCTTTCAAGCAAAGGAGATAATGCTGCATGAGCACAAAACATATCCCTTCCATCCCTGACCATATAGAGGTCCGGGGGGCCAGGGTCCATAATCTGAAAAATATCGACGTGGACATCCCTCTCCACAAAATCGTGGGAATTGCCGGGGTGTCCGGGTCCGGGAAATCCTCCCTGGCCCTGGGGGTCCTGTATGCGGAAGGATCCCGGCGGTATTTGGAATCCCTTTCCACCTACACCCGGCGCCGGATGACCCAGGCGGAACGGGCGGACGTAGAGGAGATACGGTATGTACCAGCTGCCCTCGCCCTCCATCAGCGCCCGGGTGTCCCCGGCATCCGCAGTACTTTTGGGACCCTTTCTGAACTGTTGAACAGCCTGCGTCTCATGTTTTCCCGGCTGGGGAGCCACCGCTGTCCCAATGGCCATTACTGCCCGCCCTCTTTCGCTGTGGCGGCCATGCAGGAAATCACCTGTCCGGTATGCGGTGAGAAATTCTATGGTCCCGGAGCGGAGGAACTGGCCTTTAACAGTACAGGCGCCTGTCCTGCCTGCGGCGGAACAGGGATTGTCCAAAATGTAAACGAGGCGGCCCTGGTACCGGATGATTCCAAAACCATCGATGAAGGCGCAGTGGTGGTTTGGGGAACCCTTATGTGGTCACTGATGAAAGACATTGTTCGGACCATGGGGGTCCGGACAAATGTCCCTTTTCGTGATCTGACCCCGGAGGAGAAAGAAATCGTCTATCACGGCGAACTGAAGAAACATCATATCCATTATGTCAATCCCAATACTCTGGAGCCGGCAGAGATGGATTTCACCTACTACAGTGCAGTCAATTCTGTGAAAAATTCCCTGGCCAAGGTCAAAGACGAAAAGGGGATGAAACGGCTGGAAAAATATCTGGAAGAAGATATCTGTCCGGACTGCCATGGCACCAGACTGTCAGAAGCCGCCCGTGCGCCGCGGCTCAGAGGAATCGGGCTGGATCAGGCAGCTGCCATGACCCTTTCGGAACTGATTCCCTGGGTCCAGGGGGTTCCGGCATCTTTGCCCGAAAAAATGCGCCCCATGGCTGAAAGCATCTGTGAGTCCTTCCTGGATGTTTCCAAGCGGCTGATGGACCTGGGTCTGGGATACCTTTCCCTTGACAGGGCGGGGTCCACGCTGTCCACAGGAGAACGGCAGCGGGTGCAGCTGGCCAGGGCAGTACGGAACCGTACCACAGGTGTACTCTATGTCCTTGATGAACCGTCTATCGGTCTCCATCCTTTTAACCTCAAGGGCCTTACAGGGGTCATGGACGACCTGCTGGCAGACGGAAACTCCATCGTAATTGTTGACCATGACACCCAGGTCCTGAAACACGCTGACTGGCTGATCGAGATGGGAAAAGGTGCGGGAGCAGAGGGCGGTACGGTGATTTCCCAGGGAAAGGTCGCCGATGTGGCAAAAAATCCGGAATCAGTCATAGGTCCTTTTCTTTCCAATCAATATACATCAAGAATCCGTCCAGTGACAGAAAAGGATTCTTTGTTCGCCAAAGGGACCATCCATCTGGAAACAGGAAAAATCCACACAGTACATCCTTTGCAGGTGAAGATCCCTATGGGACGGCTCACTGTTGTAACCGGTGTCTCAGGCTCCGGCAAAACCACTCTGATCCTGGAGAGCCTGATACCGGCACTCCAGGCAAAAATCAACGGACAGAAACTGCCAGGACATATTGAAAGTATTGAGGCAGAAGGAATCACGCAGGTCAAGCTGATCGATGCGGCACCGATCGGGATCAATGTGCGTTCTACGGTGGCAACTTATGCCAATGTCCACGACGGGCTGAGAAAACTATATGCCAGGACAGCAGAGGCGAAGGAACAGTCCTGCAAAGCCGGTGATTTCTCATATAATACAGGAAAACTCCGCTGCCCCACCTGTGATGGCACAGGGGAAATCTCGCTGGACGTCCAATTCCTGCCGGATGTAAAGATTCCCTGTCCGGACTGCAGAGGATCCCGCTACAGCCAGCAAGCTTTTCACATCCGCCGCAAAGCCCGGGACGGAAACCTCTACAGCCTGCCAGAACTCATGAATATGAGCGTGGATCAGGTGCTGCAGGCACTGGGGGGATTGAAGCTCCTCCAGCAGAGGCTTCAGGTCCTCCACGACCTGGGTCTGGGGTATCTGACACTGGGAGAAGAAACACCGGGACTTTCCGGTGGGGAAGCCCAGCGGCTGAAGCTTGCCAGTGAAATGGGAAAAGGACAGAGTGATTCCGTGTTCATTTTCGATGAACCGACCATCGGCCTTCATCCCCAGGATGTAAGGAAGCTTTTACATGTTTTCCAGACCCTGATCGACCATGGGGCCACGGTAGTGGTCATCGAACATGACCTTGATGTGATCAGGAATGCTGATTACATTATCGACATGGGGCCGGGCGGCGGCTGCCAGGGCGGCAGGATCGTGGCTGCCGGGACTCCGGAAGAGGTGGAGCGGTGTAAGGAGAGCCGAACCGGATTCTTTTTGCGGTCTGACGCCTGAATTCTGAAAAGGGGTGTGAAAAAATTCGCACGCCCAACCGCGGGGTGCGAGTCTCGGTGCTGATTTCTTTTCTCTGTTCGATTGTGGACTTTTATGTAAAATTCCCTTATAATATGGATAAAAGTCATCTGTTTTGTCAAATTACGGAAACAGTATGAACAATCAGGAGACAGCGGGTGATTCCATGGATATTCAAATGACAGAATTGCTTCAGAAGATGGTGGATGAAGCTCCTTTTGGCATGTATGTGCTGGATACGGAACGGAAAATCCTTTTCTGGAGTGGGGGTGCCGAGCGCATTACCGGATACAGCCGGGAGGAAATGGTGGGC
This sequence comes from Acidaminococcus sp. HCP3S3_G9_1, assembly GCF_052122455.1. Classification (NCBI taxonomy): domain Bacteria; kingdom Bacillati; phylum Bacillota; class Negativicutes; order Acidaminococcales; family Acidaminococcaceae; genus Acidaminococcus; species Acidaminococcus sp. HCP3S3_G9_1. Next base: position 23,040 of record NZ_JBQKCH010000005.1, read on the forward strand.
CGTCACTGTTATGAAGGAGAACTGGACCACATCGACCAGGAGGGGACTCATCTGTGCCATGATTTCTGCCCCATGCTGGCCACCATCTATGATGGGCAGTCACGGCAGCAGCCCGTGTTCCTGAAAGACCGGACCGGCCGGCGGATTCCGGTGATGGTTCATACAGAGCCCCTGTTCAAAGGAGACGAAACCCTGGGCGCCATTGAATACTTCTGGGTTCTCCCGGAAGGCGAATATCCTGTGCCGGAAGAACGGTGATATCCATGACAACAGAACAGACTCTGGATCTTCTCCTCCAGCAGATGCCGGACCATCTGCCGGGAGGAGTTCTGATTTACCGGGACAACAAGCGGGAAGAAATCCTCTATGCCAATCCCTGGCTTCTGTCCATGTTTGGCTGTTCTTCTTTTGATGACTTCCTGGAACTGACAGGGGGGTCTTTTGTTACCCTGGTCCATCCGGAAGACAGGGAACAGGTGGAACGGGACATTCGGCAGCAGATTGCCGGCAGCCGGAGCAAGCTGGATTTCGTCAATTACCGGGTGATCCGGAAGGATGGATCCGTCCGTCGGGTGGAGGAGTTTGGCCATCGGGTGTTCATTCCCGGAGTGGGGGCGGTTTTTTACGTCTTTTTCCTGGACAACGATACCAAATACAAAATCTACGATACGGACTCCCTTACCGGGCTTCCCGGAAAGACCCGGTTCATAAGGCATGCCTCCATGGTACTGGCTTTGGCCGCCCATGATCCCAAGGCCCCGAAAATGGCCCTGGTCTACGTGAATATCCACAACTTCAACCAGTACAACCTGCGCAACGGCAGCGAAAAGGGCAATCAGTTCCTGGTCAGGATGACCGAAGTGCTCCGGGAGAACTTTCCCAACAAGTTGATTTCCCGGTTCATGGACGACCATTTCGTGGTGCTTACCACCCTGCCTTCCCTGGAAAAACAGATTTCTGTGATTTCCAGCCAGATCCACGGTTTGTACGATTCCAGCTGGCTGGATGTGAAATTCGGCATCTATCCTGTGGAAGACGATACCATCCCGGTGGAAAGCGCCTGCGGCATGGCCCAGATGGCCTGTGACAGCATCAAGGACATCCCGGACCGCCATGTATGCTTCTATACCAAAACCATGGGAGAAGCCCGGGATCTGCGGAATTATGTAATCGACCATTTCCGGGAAGCTTTGGAAAAACATTGGATCCAGGTGTATTTCCAGCCGGTGGTCCGGACCATTTCCGGGACCCTTGCCAGTGTGGAAGCCCTGTCCCGGTGGAGAGATCCGGAAAAAGGGATGATATCTCCCGGGATTTTCATCCCCATCCTGGAAGACAGCCGGCAGATCCGGAAACTGGATCTGTATGTGTTGGAAGAAATCTGCCGTCTCTATCAGCAGCAGCTGGCAGAGGGAAAAGTCGTGATCCCGGCTTCCTTCAATCTTTCCCGGATGGATTTCTTCCAGGGATCCATTTTCGAAGATGTGGAAGAGATCCGGAAACGGTATCAGGTGCCCCGGAACATGCTCTACGTGGAAATCACTGAGAGCGTCTTCGTCCATGAAGGAGACGTGCTCCATCAGGAAATCCAGCGGTTCCGGCAGGCTGGATACGAAGTGTGGATGGATGATTTCGGCAGCGGCTATTCTTCTTTGAATACCCTGAAAAACTACAGCTTCGATGAAATCAAGATCGACATGGCCTTTTTGTCCCAGTTTACGGAAAAATCCCAGAACATCATCAAGGCCATTATCCGGATGGCGAAAAAAATCGGCATCCACACCCTGATGGAAGGGGTGGAGACCCGGGAACAGGCGGAATTTGCCCGGTCCATTGGCTGCGAACTGATCCAGGGATATTATTACGGACGGCCCATGTCCTTTGAAGAACTGAAGCAGATGTACCGGGAGAAACGCTGGCAGGTGGAAACTCCTGAACTGCGTCAGTACTACGGGAAACTGGGGTCCATCGACTTTCTTACAGACAGGCCCATGGCGGTGGCGGAGGTGGCCGGGAATCGGTTCCGGTATCTTTTTGCCAATGAAGAATACCGGAATACCATCCAGGCTGCGGGCATGGAAAGCCTCCGGCAAACGGAAGTGTTCGTCAATGCCCTGGCAGGCCCCATCAGCAAAAACATCCACAGTTTCCTGCACGATGTGATCCATACCAGCAGCGAAAAGACGCTGACCTATACGGTGAACGGCCGGTATATGCGGCTGGAGGCCAGTTATCTGGCTTCTCATGACAAGCATCACCTGCTACTTCTGTACCTGACCAATTTCACCATCCAGGAAGATCAGAATGCCAGCGACAGCCTGGACTGGGTCAACCGGAACCTGCTGTACCTGTACCAGAATGTATCCCTGGTGGATATGGAAAACGATACGGCCGTTCCTCTGGTCATGAATTCTCCCTACCGGAAATATTTTTACCAGAAACGGACAGGTATCCAGGATATAGTCCAGCAGTATACACGGACCATGATCCATCCGGAAGATCAGGAGCGGTTCCTGACTTTCAATGAATTGGATTCCATGATGGGACGAATCCGGAAAAGCCCGGAAGGGATGATTTCCGGCGGTTTCCGGACCCTTGGCAACGATGGGGAGTACCACTGGGACATCCATTCCATTTTTCCGGCCATCCGGAAGGGGAAGGTGTATCTGTTGTATACGGCGAGACATTTTCCCAAGGCCAACGCATAACCCGTTATCTTGCCGTCCAACTGAGAGAAATCCATAGGGGGTGTTGCACAGAATGTGCAGCGCCCTTTTTTATCGTTCATCAATGGACAATCATATAAAAAACAATTATAATAAAAAAGTATGACTGTTATTTTTGTCAATTTTACATAATAAATTGAAAAATCCGGAAGACAAAAAGTGAAACTTGGACGGGAAGTTGACAGGACCGGAAGAAGGGTGATGCCTATGATACAGGAAGAGAATTTGGATTTGATCCTCCAGCAGATTCCTGACCATCTGCCTGGAGGTGTTTTGATTTACCGGGACAATAAGCGGGAAGAAATTCTCTATGCCAATCCCGAAATGATTTCCATGCTGGGATGTTCCTCTTTTGACGAATTCCTGGAACTGACAGAAGGATCCTTTGCCACCCTGGTCCATCCTGAGGACAGGGAACGTGTGGAACGGGACATCCGGCAGCAGATTGCCGGCAGCCGGAGCAAGTTGGATTTCGTCAATTATCGGGTGTACCGGAAAGACGGTTCCATCCAAAGAGTGGAGGAATTCGGCCATCGGGTATTCATTCCCGGGGTGGGAGCGGTCTTTTATGTGTTTTTCCTGGACAATGACACCAGATACAAAATCTATGATATGGATTCTCTCCCCGGACTGCCGGGAAAGAACCGGTTCATGAAGCGGGCTTCCCGGCTCATGGAGCTGGCCAGGCTGGATCCCCGGGCCCAGAAACTGGCTCTGGTGTATGTGAATGTCCACAATTTCAACCGGTACAATATGCGCAACGGAAGCGAAAAAGGCAACCGGTTCCTGGTCCAGATGGCGGATGTGCTTCGGGAAAGCTTCCCCAACAAACTGATTTCCCGGTTCATGGATGATCATTTTGTGGTGCTCACCAGTCTTACTTCTCTGAAAAAACAGATTCCTGTGATTTCCAGCCGGGTCCGCCGATTCCATGATTCCCACCGGATGGACGTGAAATTCGGCGTTTATCCGGTGGAAGACCGCAGTGTTTCAGTGGAAAGCGCCTGTGGCATGGCCCAGCTGGCCTGCGACAGCATCAAGGAGATCCCGGACCGGCATGTGTGTTTTTACACCAAAGCCATGGGAGAAGAACGAAATCTGCGGAATTATGTGATTGACCATTTCCAGGAGGCTCTGGAAAAACGCTGGATCCAGGTATATTTCCAGCCGGTGGCCCGGACCATTTCCGGGACCATTGCCAGCGTGGAAGCCCTGTCCCGGTGGATGGATCCGGAAAAAGGGATGATATCTCCCGGGGTGTTCATTCCTCTCCTGGAAGAAAGCCGGCAGATCCGGAAACTGGACCTGTACGTACTGGAAGAAATCTGCCGCCTGTACCGGCTCCAGCTGGAAGCGGGGAGAACCGTGATCCCGGCTTCCTTCAACCTGTCCCGGATGGATTTCTTTCAGGGATCCATTTTTGAAGATGTGGAAGAAATCCGGAAGCGGTATCAGGTACCCCGGAATATGCTCTATGTGGAAATCACTGAGAGCGTCTTCGTCCATGAAGGAGACGTGCTCCATCAGGAAATCCAGCGGTTCCGGCAGGCTGGATACGAAGTGTGGATGGATGATTTCGGCAGCGGGTATTCTTCCCTGAATACCTTGAAAAATTATTGCTTTGATGAAATCAAAATCGACATGGCCTTTTTGTCCCAGTTTACGGAAAAATCCCAGAACATCATCAAGGCCATTATCCGGATGGCCAAAGAAATCGGCATCCACACCCTGATGGAAGGGGTGGAGACCCGGGAACACGCGGAATTTGCCCGGTCCATCGGCTGCGAACTGCTCCAGGGATATTATTATGGAAGACCCATGTCTTTTGGAGAATTGAGCCAGGCCTATCAGGAAAACCACTGGCAGGTGGAAACTCCTGAACTCCGCCGGTATTATGGAGCCCTGGGGCCTGTGGATTTCCAGACGGACAAGCCCATGGCCGTGGCGGAAGTGGGCCGGAACCGTTTCCGCTATCTGTTTGCCAATGAGGAATATGGGACCACCATCCAATCCGCCGGTATGGACAGCCTGCGGCAGAGTGCCGTGCTCGTCAATGCCCAGGCGGGGCCCATCAGCAAGAACATCCAGAACTTCCTGACGGATGTGGTCAGCAGCCGTACCGGAAAAGATCTGACCTATACGGTGAACGGACAGTACATGCAGCTGAAGGCCAACCACCTGGCTTCCCATGATCAGCATCATCTGGTCCTGCTCCATCTTACCAATTTCACCATCCAAAAAGAAAAAGGCCTTGCCGGCGACCTGGACTGGGTCATCCGGAATATGATGTATTTGTATCGGCATGTTTTCCTGGTGGATACGAAAGATGATATGGTCATCCCTCTGGTGATGAATTCACCGTTTCGGAAGTATTTGTTCCAAAAACGGTCCGGTGTCCGGGAGCTGGTCCAGGAGTACGTGGAGACCATGATCCATCCTTCAGACCGGGACCGGTTCCTGGCCTTCAACGATCCTCACTCTTTGATGGAACGGATCCGGAAAAGCCCGGAAGGGATGATTTCCGGCGGTTTCCGGACCCTTGGCAACGACGGGGAGTACCACTGGGACATCCATTCCATTTTTCCGGCCATCCGGAAGGGGAAGGTGTATCTGTTGTATACGGCGAGACATTTTCCCAAGGCTAACGCATAGTCCCTGGGCACAGGAGGCTAACGCATAACCCAGGCGGGGGATATGCACCTTTTGTTTTGTCAGCAGCGGATTTTGCCTGTGGCATGTACGTCCCCGGCTTGCTATAATAGGGACAGAATCACAGGAAAGGAACGGACCCATATGCAGGTATCGACCAAATTCACCATTGCCATCCATATCCTGGCAGCGGCGTCCTATTTTGGAAAGGATTACAAGATCACCAGCGAGTTCCTGGCCGGCAGCATCGGCTGCAACCCGGTGATCGTCCGGAACCTTATGAAGCAGCTGAAGGAAGCCGGGCTGATCTCTGTCCGCCGGGGGCCCGGGGGTGTGGAGGTGACCCGTCCTCTGGACCAGATCACCTTCTGGGATGTATATGACGCAGTGGAAACCAGCAAAGACCAGCTGTTCAATTTCCACGACAGTCCCAATCCCCGGTGCCCGGTGGGACGGAACATCCACAAAGCCCTGGATGGGAAACTCCAGGACATCCAGAAACAGTTCGAACAGGACCTCCGCCGGCACAATCTGGCGGAAGTGGTAGGGGACCTGGCCAGTGCCATTCAAAAAGAATCATAAAAAAATAAAAAAAGCCTTGCATCTTTCCGGACACTCTGCTATAATTACATTCGTTCGGTAAACACGCCCGTAGCTCAGTGGATAGAGCAACGGCCTCCGGAGCCGTGTGCGGTGGTTCGATTCCACTCGGGCGTACCATTAAAATCTACCTCATAGTTCGCGTCAGCGGGGTATGAGGTTTTTTGTTGCCCAGGTGATTTTTTCAGAAAGCCGGGCCGGACAAAACGTGGTATAATGAAAAAGCTGTCAATCCATGGCTGGTTTGTGAACAGCCGTGAGGGAGAAAAGAGGTTTTGCCGTGGTTAGTATTACAGATCGAGTGCGTTTTTCAGAAACGGATCTGATGGCGGTAGTCCATCACACCAATTATCTCCGCTGGTTCGAAATGGGCCGTGTGGCCTGGTTCCGCCAGGCGGGCATCGACCTGAACGGACTCCATGAGGCCGGTTTTATGGTCCCCATTGTGGAAGTCCAGTGCAAATACCGGCAGTCAGCCCGGTTCGACGATGTGTATGAGATCCAGACTACTCTCAAAGCCTGCAGCCGGGTCATGATCCAGTTCAGCTACCGGATCCTCCGGAAAGCGGACGGGGTCCTGCTGGCGGAAGGCACCTCCAAGAATGCCTTTGTGAACCTGGAGGGGAAGGTAACAAGGCTGACACCTGATTACTATGAAAAACTGCAGCAGCTGGCTGCACAAGAAAGGGAGATCCAACCATGATCAATGTGATTTTGCTGATTCTGGGGCTGTGCGTACTGGGCCTTCTGGTAATGATTGTCTACGCTGCCCTGAAACCCACGGATGACACCCGTGTGGTAATGGAGGAAAAGACGCCGCTGAAGCTGGAAAGCCTGGACCACGACAAAGCCGTCCTGTCCTTTGAAGTGCCTCTGCGGAACAAGAGCGCTGAAAGCGCCGCCATCACTGACTGTTTCGTACGGCCGTACCTGCCCCAGGAACAGTTCCCTGATGCCTGGTGCGAAGGCAATGTGGAAAAAAGCGATCGGCGCCGCAGCGACCATTATTTTGAAGCCCTGGTGCTGAAGGAATGGTCTGAATGGAAACTGATCGTCACCCTGACTCTCCGGGCCCGGAACGGCAAGGACATGCGGGAAATCATCACCCGGATGGTGGATATGGATGGAGCCGTCTTCGTGTGCGGCGTGGGCCGGAAAGCCCATTACGTACGGAAATTCTTCTTCACCGTATTTGCCGATGAACTGAAAAAACTGGCAGGGGGTGCCTACAATGGCTGAGAAATACGAAATCATTCCAATTCCTACCCGGATACTCACTGTCCATGACAACATTGTGGATGCTGTCCGGGAATTCGGCGGGGACAAGATCGGTCCCCGGGACGTGGTCTGTGTGGCCGAAAGTGTGGTGGCCATTACCCAGAACCGGGCCATCCGTCCGGAAACCCTGAAGATTTCCTTTGCGGCCAAGGTGCTGAGCCAGCTGTTCCCGGGCATCGGGAGCATCGGCAACTGGTCCGCCATGCAGAGCCTGCTCAATGAATCCGGCACCCTGAAGGTGCTGTTCGCTGTGGTGGTGGGCTTCTTCGCCAAATGCCTGGGCAAGAACGGGGTGTTCTACCAGCTGGGCGGGGAACAGGCCCGGCTCATCGACGACATCACCGGCACCATGCCTCCCTATGACAAGCACATTGTCCTGGGGCCCAAAAACCCGGTGCGGGTGTCTGAAAGCATCAAGGAAGGTCTGGGGTGCTTCGGCGCCGCCGTGGCCGATGTCAACGACCTGAAACGGTCCTGCTGCCTGGGCTGCACCAAAGGGGTGGATCCCCGTCTGGTGGAAAAAATCCTGATCAACAATCCCTTCGGCAATGACAGCCAGAAGACGCCGATTTGTGTGATCAAGAACTATATCGACTAGGGGCTAACGCATAACCCCTGAGCGCCATAGCAGGCCATCTGCTTTGTCAGGAGGGATTTGGAAGCCGGGCATATACCGCCGTGTATTATGCCCAACTTCCAAATCCCTCCTTTCGCGCATCTGACCTACTCTGACGCTCAGGGAAGCAATCGGGGATTTTTAGAAATATAATGTTCAAGGCCGGCGTATGCCGGCTTCCATCGGCCAGTGACCAGTGACAATTTGGCCAGTGACAGGAAAAAGTTCCGTCACGAAACTTTTTTCCTCTGGATTTATCCTCCCGCAACAGGTACAATAACAGTTGTAGAAAAGGTAGGTGAAACGATGTTGGAAGTTGTAATCGCAACCCATAATCTGGGCAAAGTAGAGGAATTCAAGTCGTTGATGGACGAACTCGGCATCACCTTTACCTGCCTCAGCGATTATGCCCCTGTGCCCGAACCGGAAGAAACCGGTCGGACTTTTGCGGCCAATGCCCGGCTGAAAGCCCGGTACTATGCCAAGGCCCTGGGCAAGGTCTGTCTGGCCGATGATTCCGGCCTGGAAGTCCTGAGCCTGAAGGGGGCTCCCGGTGTCCGTTCCGCCCGTTATGCCGGCGAAGACGCCACCGATGAAGAAAACAATGAACTGCTCCTGGCCAATATGAAAATGCAGGTCCGGCGGAACTGCCGGTTCTTCTGCGCCCTGGCCATGGCCAACCCGGAAGGGAAGATCCTGGTGGAAAGCGCCGGGATCTGTGACGGGATCCTGCTCCACGAACCTCACGGGACCAACGGCTTCGGCTATGATCCCCTGTTCTGGTCCACGGAGCTCCACAAGCCTCTGGGAGAGGCCACCATGGAAGAAAAGAATGGCATCAGCCATCGGGCCAAGGCCATTCGGAAGCTGGTAAACCAATGGAAAAAAATGAACCGATGAGGATCGGCGTAGTCAGCGATACCCACGGAGACCTCCAGGCCCTGGCACAGGTACTGGACCAGGCCGGGGAAGTAGACCTGTGGCTCCATGCCGGTGACTACAGCCAGGATGCTCCCTATATCGAGGAAATCACCGGCATTCCGGTGTATGCGGTGTGCGGCAACTGCGACAGTTATGAAGACCGGGCCCCGGCGGAACTGGTGACCCGACAGCTGGGGTTCACCCTGGCCATGACCCATGGCCACCGGTATGTCCGGTACAATGACTGGAGCCGTCTGCTGTACTGGGGAGAAGAAAAAAAGGCGGATGTGGTGATTTTCGGCCATATCCATGTACCGGTGAACCGGGAAGAAGACGGAATCTTGCTGATCAACCCCGGCAGTCCCAGCCGTCCCCGGAACGGAGTGCCCAGTTTCGGCATCCTGACCCTGGAAAAGGGAAAAAAACCGGTATTTGAAGTGCAGGAAATGAAAGAGTAGGGAAAGGAGCCAACCAAATGGCAAATACGGAAGATCTGAACAAAGAGGCACTGGAACTCCATGCCAAAAATCACGGGAAACTGGAGGTCCGCTGCAAGGTACCCCTGGAAAACGGACATGACCTGTCCCTGGCCTATACTCCCGGGGTGGCAGAACCCTGCCGGAAAATCAAGGAAAACCCGGACCTGTCCTTTGAATACACCTGCCGGGGCAATATGGTGGCCGTAATCAGCGACGGCACCCGGGTCCTGGGCCTGGGGGACATCGGTCCTGAAGCCGCCATGCCCGTTATGGAAGGGAAGGCCGTCCTGTACAAGAAATTCGGGGACGTGGATTCTGTGCCCATCTGCATCGATACCAAGGATCCGGAAGAATTCGTGAACATCGTGGAAAAACTCCAGCCTTCTTTTGGAGGCATCAACCTGGAAGACATCTCTTCCCCCAAATGCTACGCCATCGAAGCGGAACTGATCAAACGGTGCAAGATCCCTGTGTTCCATGATGACCAGCACGGCACTGCCATCATTGCCTGCGCCGCCATCCTGGGGGCTCTCCGGTTCGTGAAAAAGGACATCGATAAGGTGAAAGTAGTGGTCAACGGCTGCGGGGCTGCCGGTTCCGCCATCGGCAAACTGCTGGTGCGCCTGGGTGTGAAGAACCTGACCATGATCGACGTCCATGGGGCCGTGTACGAAGGCCGTCCGGGAGAAATAGACATGGCCACTGCCTATCTGGCCAGCGTCACCAACCAGGACCACTACAAAGGGGACCTGAAAGGGGCCGTAAAGGGAGCCGATGTGCTCCTAGGGGTTTCCGCTCCCCGGCTGTTCACCAAAGAAGTGATCCAGAGCATGAATGACAACGCGGTGGTATTCGCCCTGGCCAACCCGGTGCCTGAAACCACCTACGAAGAAGCCAAGGCTGCCGGCGCTGCCGTAGCCGGTACCGGCCGCAGCGATGCCCCCAACCAAGTGAACAACGTGTGTGTGTTCCCGGGGATCTTCCGGGGTGCCCTGGCCGTCCGGGCTTCCGCCATTACGGAAGAAATGAAAGTGGCTGCCGTTAAAGCCATCACCGGGCTGATTGCTGATGATGAACTGCGGGAAGACTATGTGGTTCCCGGCGCCTTCGATCGGCGGATCGTCCCGGCCATTGCCGCCGCCGTGGCCAAAACCGCCATGGAACAGGGCATCGCCCGGGTAAAGCGGGATCCGGAAGATATCCGGAAAGAAGCCGCTGAACGGGTGGAACGGAACTGGAATGCCTGATTTTTCCAAAGAACGGAAAATCGGCTGACTGCTGCTAAAACAACAAAACAAAAAGGGAGGAAAAAATGATGAAAAAACTGGCACTGGTACTGGCCGGACTGCTGGCTCTGGCCGGCATCGCCGGGGGCTGCGGAAGCTCCACCGGCAGCAAACCCGCAGGGGGAGACAAAAAAGTAGTCCTGAAAGTGGGAGCTTCTCCGGTTCCCCATGCAGAGATCCTGGAACAGGTGAAACCCCTGCTGGCCAAAGAAGGGGTGGACCTGCAGGTGGTGGAATTCACCGATTACGTGAAACCCAACCTGAGCCTTAGCGACAAGGAAATCGACGCCAACTTCTTCCAGCATCTGCCGTACCTGGAAAAATTCTGCAAAGACCGGAACCTGTCCCTGGTTTCCGTGGGCAAAGTCCACATCGAACCCATGGGCGTGTACTCCAAGAAGATCAAAGACATCAAATCCGTGCCTGACGGCGCCAAAATCGCCATCCCCAACGATCCCACCAACGGGGGCCGTGCCCTGGCCATCCTGGAAAAGGCCGGCCTGCTGAAACTGAAGGACGGGGTAGGGGTCATGGCTACCGCCAATGACATTGTGGACAACCCCAAGAACCTCCAGATCACCGAAGCCGAAGCCGCCATGCTGCCCCGGACCCTGGATGATGTGGATCTGGCGGTGATCAACTCCAACTTCGCCATGGAAGCCAAACTGAATCCCTCCAAGGATGCCCTGTTCATCGAAGCCAAGGATTCTCCTTATGCCAACATCGTGGCCGTACGGAAAGGCGACGAAAACCGGCCGGAAATCCAGAAGCTGATGAAAGCCCTGAACAGCCCGGAAGTGAAGAAATTCATCGAAGAAAAATACAAAGGCGCCATTATCCCGGCGTTCTGATGCCAAAAGAGGTGTTGCACCAGCAACACCTCTTTTGCTATACTGGAAGAAAAACTTCGGAGGCCTTATCCATCATGTCCAATACCATTGTTTATGAAGACGGCACAGCATTCCATCCCGGTTCCTATCTGGAAGACCTTCTGGATGACTGGCAGATGACCCCGGCCCAGTTCGCCCACAAACTGGGGAAACCCCTGGAAACCGTGGACCAGCTCCTGGCCGGAGAAATCCCGGTGGACCTGGAACTGGCCAGCAAACTGGAAGAAGCCACAGAAATCAGCGCTGCCGCCTGGCTGAATCTCCAGTTCATGTTCGACGAAAAAGTGGAAGCGCACAAGAAGTAAAGGAGGGGCTGTTGCATAAGCAACAGCCCCTTTGGCCGCGAGTCTCGAGTCGTGAGTCGCGGGCCACTGGATAGAACTTGTCCTTCGACCAGGTTCTTCTTATTGTGTATAACCGTAGGGGGCGCAGGCCCGGCGCCCCGCAAAATGCGCAGATCATCGATGATTTGGCGGGCTGCCCGGCGTGCAGCCCCTACGGTACCGATTTACACGTTCAAAAGTTTGCCTGCAAATTTTTCATTTGGCTCGCGACCGGGGTGTGAATTTATTCACACTCCCTCACAAACTCTCCGATCCCCGGATGGGTCCGGGTATCCTGGAGCCATACCAGGTTGATGCTGGCTGCCGGCACCCCTTCCAGGGGGACGGCGGCCAGTTCTTTTTCTGTCCGGGCGAATTCTTCCGGCAGGAAGCCGGCGGCGGCTCCGGACCGGATGTAGGACAGGATGGTGAATACCTGGCTGGTCTGGTGGAGGACCTGGGGTTCTGTCTGGGCCTGGGCGAACAGCCGGCGGATGTACCGGGTCTGGCCGAAGGTGTCCGGGAACAGTACCAGGGGCACCCCGGCCAGGTTCTGGAAGGAGAGAAATTTCTTCCGGGCCAGGGGATGGGTCCGGGCCACAAACAGTTCCAGCCGGCTTTTCTTGATGATCTTGCAGTGGTAGGGGGACAGGGGCAGATGGTTGGTGACACACAGGATCAGGTCCAGTTCCTGCCGGTCCAGGAGCCCGTACAGCACGCTGGCGGTGTCCTCTACCGTGCGGATCTGATAATGGGGATGCCGGGCCAGGAACTGCTGGTGGAGCTGGGGGAAAATGGTGTTCCCGCACATGGGCACCACCCCGATCCGCAGGATCTGCCGGCCGGTTTTCAGGGAAGTCCCCAGTTTTTCCAGCTCCTCGCTTTCTTTCAGCCAGCGCTGGCAGCCTTCCCACAGCTTCCGGCCCTCCGGGGTGAGAGAAATGGTGCTGTGCTGCCGTTCAAAAAGGGCTACGCCGCAGTCCTGTTCCAGTTCCTTGATGGCCTTGGAAACTGCCGGCTGGGAAATATGGAGCTTTTCCGCCGCCCGGGAAAAGGTACCCCACCGGCACACGGCGGCAAAGGTGGGAATATAGGACAAACGCATGGGAATACTCCTTATCCATAACTGATGGTTGGGTGAACCAACGAATTAGTATTTTACAAAGTTATCTTAAAAGAGTATAACAGAAGCATCAGGGAAAGGAAAGGGAACGTGGTATAATGGAACTGTCGCTAACGGAATTTTTTGACTTATTTTGGGAGATCCATTATGAACCATACCATAGATCCTGCTGCTTTGTGGGACACCCTCCAGGGAGCTTTGCTCATGCCGGACTTCTGCCGGGCCCTGGGGCTGACCGCCGACCAGATGGAACGGCAGCTCCGGTCCTGGGGGCTCCAGGAGGCCTGTCCGCTTCTTTCCGGGGCGGCTGAGGAAAAGGGCCGCTTTTCCGCCGGCTCCGTGCTGGAAATCCTCCGGGGATTCCTGCCCCCTCTGGCGGACGAGCCGTCCCAGGGCTGGCTTACCGACTGCTACCAGTACCTGCTTCGGCAGATTTTCCCGGAAACCACCCAGCCGGAACCGGCTGCTGACGCCGTCCGCTATGAAGCCGGCCGGCGGCTGTTCCTTCAGGTGCTCCGGGGACTGTACCATTATGAATACATCCACTGCCCCTTCGACCCCTGCCGGAACCTGGTGCTGCTCCCGGCCGGAGAAGTCCGGAAGGAACAGTACACCCGGGAATATCCCCGGTTCCGCACCCTGGTCCGGGTTCGGTATCTCTACGAATTCATGCGCCTGGGCACGGAAGTGACCCCTTTCAACACCCTGGGGCACATTGGTGGGGTCACCTATGTGGCCCTGTTCATGGCCCGGCAGCTCCACCGCCGGCAGGTGCCTGTGGACGTGGCTCTTATCGCCGGAGCTGCCGCCCTTCACGACATAGGCAAATACGGCTGCAAAAAAGGGGAGGAGCGGCGGGTTCCCTACCTCCATTACTACTATACGGACCTGTTCTGCGAACGGGAAGGGCTGCCCCAGATGGGCCACATTGCCGCCAACCATTCCGTATGGGACCTGGAACTGGAAAACCTGTCCGTGGAATCCCTGCTGCTGATCTATGCGGATTTCCGGGTGAAAAGCTACCGGGACAAGGAAGGGAAGGAAATCATCCATTTCTACACCCTCCAGGAAGCCTTTGACGTAATCCTCAGCAAACTGGACGATGTGGACGGGGCCAAGCGTCGGCGGTACCAGAAGGTCTACCGGAAACTGGCGGATTTCGAAGCCTACATGGCCGAACTGGGGGTCACCCTGGACCTGCCGGAGGACTTCGCCCAGGAGCCTCTCCGGGAACAGGTCCGGCCCCACCGGGAAATGGTGCTTATGGAAGGAGAGGAAGTGGTCCGGCAGCTGAAATACACCGCCATTGCCCACAACATCCGGCTCATGAGCATTTTCCGCAGTGAACGGGACTTCGGCAACCTCATCGAAGCCGCCCGCAGCGAACCCAACTGGAAGAACCTCCGGGCCTATATCAGCATCTTCGAGGAATATTCCACCTACATGACGGAACGGCAGAAGCTGATGACCCTCCAGTTTCTCTACGAACTCCTGAGTCACCGGGAAGAGGACATCCGGGTCCAGGCGGCGGAACTGATGGGCCGGATCGTGGCCAATTTCAACGAGCGCTACACCAAGGAACTGCCCAAAGGGGTGCTGCTGCCCCGGAAAAAGGTCACCAACCGGACACTGTTCCGCCAGTACGTGGAGCAGATCATCGATCCGGGGCTCCGGTACACCCAGCAGCACAAAAACCGGATCGGGGCCTGTCTGGGGCCCTTCCTCCGGTCGGTGCTGGCCACCCGGTACCAGCGGCTGGGCACGGCCCTGGCCAATATTGCGGAAGAAGAGCACCCAACGGCCCTGTATCTGGAAATCCTCCAGCCCTGGTACGAAAGGCCCGCCGCCACTCCGGAACAGCAGATGATCCTCCTCCAGGCCCTGCTGTTCCTCCGTCCGGAAGATCTGACCGATTCCTTCCGCCAGGCGGTGGAAAAAGCCCTCCGGACCGCGGGACGGGACCCCAGTTCCATTGTGCGGATCGGGGCCCTGTACGGGCACCATCACCTGTTCGGGGGCCAGGACGGGGAAGACATATTCATACCCCGGCTGCTCCGGACCATGGACCTGCCGGAAGAACCGGCGGCCTTTGGGGAAAAGGAAAGCAGCCTGTTCCTGGAAGACCTGAAAAGCGGCATCCACTGGCTGATCAAAATCGCCAACATCCATCTCATGTGCCACGACCTGCTCCGGCAGAAGGAACGGGGGAATGTGATGCACCTGGGGATGCACCTGTGCAACCTGGTGAAGGTCAGCGAGCACCTGGCAGTGCGCCAGGCAGCCGGGGAGGCCCTGCTGAAGATCGCCGACACCATGACCTGGGCCCAGCGGAACGAAATGGCGGTGGAACTGTTCAACGGTCTGGAAATCGGAGACCTCCAGATCACCAAATATGTGCCGGAATACCTGGGAAAGCTGATCCTGAAGCTACTGCCGGAGGAACTGGACGAATTCCTCAGTTCCCTCCGGGCGGAAATCGATTCCACCAACTTCCAGCTGGCCGGGGCGGCGGTGAACACCATGGGGGTGGTGCTGGAAAACTTTCAGGACTTTGCGGACCGGTTCCCCCAGGAAACGAAACGGAACCAGGGGCGGCAGCTCCAGCTGCTTTACGCCATCCTCCGGGCCTATGCCCACTACAACCGGGAACTGAGCCGGGACGCCTTCCGGGCCCTGGCCGCCTATGTGTTCGGCAGCGGGAAGATGCCGGAAAACCGGAAGGACTTCCTGTTCCTCCACAGCGCCAAGAAAATCTGGGTGCTGCTCAACGAAAACTCCGAAGCCATGCTGGATTTCTACACCAACGCGGCGGTACTGAACCACCTGTACCGGTATGTGGGCCGGGCGGAAACGGACCGGGGCGGGTTCGCCTTCCCGCCGGAGCAGAAGGTGTGCTTCTATCCCGGCACCTTCGACCCTTTCAGCAGCGGCCACAAGGCAGTGGCCCGGCGGATCCGGGACATGGGCTTTACGGTGTACCTGGCCCTGGACGAATTTTCCTGGTCCAAGCACACCCAGCCCCGGCTCATGCGCAGGAAGATCATGAACATGTCCGTGGCGGATATGGAAAACATCTATCCTTTTTCCGAAAATCTGTCGGTGAACATTGCCAATCCGGAAGACATCCGGAAACTGAAGGCCATTTTCGCCCACAAGGACCTGTATCTGGCGGTGGGCTCCGATGTGGTGGAAAATGCCTCCGCCTACCGGCTGGAGCCCACGGAAGATTCCATACATGCGGTGAACCACATTATCTTTGAACGGGAGACCCGGGAAAACGCCAACTGGTACACCGACGCCCCCGGGGGAAAAGTGAAGGAAAAAATCGCCGAACAGAAGATCCGGGGAAAGATCCTCCATCTCCGGCTGGACAAATTCTTCGAGGACGTGAGTTCCACCCGGATCCGGGAGAACATCGACCAGAACCGGGACATTTCCGCCCTCATCGACCCGGTGGCCCAGAACTTCATCTACGCCAACAATCTGTATCTCCGGGAACCGGCCTACAAACACGTGCTGGAAGCCCGGGAAATCGGCATCGGGGATTTCCGGCCCCGGACCTGGAACCAGCTGCCCCATCTCCCGGCTCTGGCCCGGCAGGTGGGGGCCAATCCCGTCCTGCTCCAGAAGTACCTGGCCTGGGAGGCGGAGGACGGCCGGCCCAGAGTCTTCACCCAGTATGTGGATACCGGGGAAGGAGGGGAACGGCTGGCGGCTTTCGGAGCCGTGCACCAGGTGCCCATGCAGAGCCTGCTCCTGGAATTCCAGGATCCCCGGGTGGCGGAACACATCCGGGAGGAAGCCTCCGGGCGCATCGCCTCTCTGGGCTGGTTCTCCGTCAGTGAGGAAAGCCCCATTTCCCATCCGGGACAGATCCTTTTGACGGAAATCATGACGGAACTGCTGAACCGGGACTTCACCTACGTGGTCTACCATCCGGTGGATCCTTCCGGCTACAGCGAAAAGGCCGTGGGAGTCCTGGTCCGCCAGGGGTTCGTGGATATCGCCCCGGAAGGGTCACCCCATCCTCTCTATGCAGCCCACATCAAATCCCCGGTGGTGCTGTTCCGGGACGTGGAAACCACCATCAAGAATCCCTTCAACAAGAACCTCCGGGTCCAGAAGGCCCTGGACAAGGCCCACAACAACCTGCTGTCCGTACTCCGGCGGCTGTATCCCGGCCGGCTGATCCTGTCCTTCAACACCAGCGCCATGCACTACCGGATCATCCAGAAGGTGGCCCGGCTCAACGGGGTATCCACCCTGGAAGACCCCAAGAAGCGCCGGGGACCCTACATGTCCGTGCCTTTCGGCAAGGCCCTCAGCGATGTGCTGGTGCCCAACACGGTGACCAAGGCCCTCCACATCGAAAAGTACTTCAACCGGTCCGTCAAGGGGTTCACTCTGGCGGAAGCCCATCACTACGCCACTGTGGACAACCAGGTGAAGACCATCCGGTCCTTCCGCCGGCCGGTGATCCTTATTGACGACCTTCTGGAAAAAGGCCACCGGATGCGGATGCTCACCCCCTACCTGAAAAAGAACAATGTGGAAGTCCAGGAGGTGCTGGTGGGGGTCATGACCGGCTACGCCATGGATCTTATGGCCCAGCAGGGATACCGGTGCCAGTGCGCCTATTTCCTGCCCTCCCTGGAGCTGTGGCTCAACGAGCGGGACTGCTACCCCTTCATCGGCGGGGACAGCATCGACAATGCCAACAACTACAGCGGCTATGACAGGAATCCTTCGGTGAACCTGATCCTGCCCTATGTGAAGCCGGAATTCATCCGCCAGGGAGATGCGGACGCGGCCTATCTGTATTCCCTTACCTGTCTCCAGAACGCCAAGCTGATCATGGAGACCCTCCAGGACGAATACCAGGCCCTGTACGAAAAACGGCTGACCCTGAAACGGCTGGGAGAAGTGATCTCCGTCCTCCGGATCCCGGATATGGACATCGGGGTGAAGTTCGACCCCAACATGGATCCCACCCGGTTCATCGAAAACGACATCGAACGGCTGGTCCGGCTGCGCTGGGGTGAATCCGGCACCGGACTGTATGACAGGAACCGGGGCGGCGAATGAGCTGCCTTTGGTGAAAGGAGTGCTGCAAATGGAAAACAACTGGCTTCACATCAGCGATCTGCCCAAAGAGGCGGGAATCACCCAGCCCCTGTCCCTGCTGGGGCGTCCGGCTCTCAGGGAAAAGAACCGGGTCCACATCCTGGCCCTGGGGGACGTGGGACGGACCATGCTCATCGGGCTCCGGCTCCTGGGGTCCGACAAGATCGCCTCCATAGGCCTCTGCGACCTGAACGAAAAGAACCTCCAGCGGCTGGAAATCGAAATCAATCAGATCCGGTATCCTTTCCCGGAAGGGGACCAGGTGCTGCCGGCCGTGGATATCGTCACTGAAGACAGGCTCTTTGACTGCGACGTGTTCATTTTCTGCGCCACCAAAGGGACTCCTCCCCTCGGGGCCAAAGGGGATATGCGGATGATCCAGCTGGCGGCCAACAGCGAACTGGTCCGGCACTTCGGGGACCTGGCCCGGAAGGCAGGGTACCAGGGCCTGGCCTGCATCGTTTCCGACCCGGTGGACAACCTGTGCCGGGCCTTCCTGGAAAGTTCCGGCCTGGCGCCCTGGCAGGTCCAGGGATACGGGTTGGGAGTCATGAACGCCCGGGCCTGTTACTATGCGGAAAAAGATCCCCGGCTCACCCATTATCTGAAAGAAGGACGGGCCTTTGGTCCTCACGGCCAGGATCTGGTGATCGCCGACAGCCTGGAACACTACAATGATGAGCTTTCCCGGGAACTGACCCGGAAAACCGTCACCTGCAACCTGGCAGTCCGGGAACTGGGGTACAAGCCCTACATTGCTCCGGCCCTGTCCAGTGCGGCCATTTCCATCCTGCTGACCCTCCGGGGTGCCTGGCACTACGGATCCCTGTACCTGGGGGACGGGAAAGAGGGGGCCTTCCTGGGCATGAAGAACCGGCTGACGGAACAGGGATTTGAATATGAAGACGCGGCTCTGTGCCCGGAACTGTACGCCCGGATCCGCCACGCCTATCTGAATCTGTGCCGGATGAAATAACCGGCGGGGAAACAGGAAGGGATTTCTATGTTCTATGTGATCAAAATGGGATGGCACGAAGAGGAAACCACCTGCCGGGTGGACGGGGCCCTGAAAAGGGCTCTGGCAGGCCATCCCCATGTGGTTGTGGACCGGCTGTCGGATTTTGCCAGGATGTTTCCGGAAACCGGCCCACGGGAACCCGGTCCGCACAAGCTGCTCTTTGCGGTGAACCTGGGAGTGGGAGGCATGAGCCTGGGATTTGCCCGGATCATCGCCTACATTTCCCTCCATCCCCGCTGCCTGGAAAACTGCACCGGCAGCGTGGTGGTGGACGGGGAGGACGAACTGTTCACCAAAAAGGCCGGAAGGGAAATGATCTTCATGGCCAACCGGTCCGGCTGCGCCTTTCCCGGGGCGCCCCTGGTGGAAGCCACCGGGTCCCTGTACAACTTCAATATCCGGGCCAGGATCCAGGGCATCGGCAACCAGGAGGCCTACGAAAACGCCGTGGCCCAGCTGGTGGACAAGCTCCTGGTCTTTGACGGGGTTCCGGCGCCGGAAGGGGGACGGCACAAAATCGCTCTGTTCCACGCCAGCAGCCGGAAGACCTCCAATACCCTGCTGCTCTGGAGCCTTGTCCGGAAGCAGCTGGAACCAGCGGCCCAGATCCGGGAAGTGAGCCTCCGGAACGGCACCGTGGTGGACTGCCGGGGCTGCAGCTACGAAGCCTGTCTCCATTTCGGGGAGCAGGGGGACTGTTTCTACGGAGGGGTCATGGTGGAAGAAGGGTACCCGGCCATCCGGGAAAGCGACACCCTGGTCTTTGCCTGTCCCAATTACAACGATGCAGTAAGCGCCAACATCATGGCCTTCTTCAACCGGATGACCGCCCTGTTCCGGACGGACTACCGGGAATTTGCCAAAAAGCGGATCTTCGCCCTGGTGGTCAGCGGCTACAGCGGGGGAGACATTGTGGCGGAACAGGTGATCGACGCCCTGAACTGCAACAAGCACTTCATCCTGCCTCCGCATTTTGCCCTGATGGAAACCGCCAATGACCCGGGGAGCATCCTGCAGAACCAGGGGCTGGAGCAAAGAGTGAAGGAGATGGCCCGGCGGATTGCCGGGTAGAGAGTTTCCCTCTTTTTAAAACAATTTAAATGATGTACAATAAGAAGCTGTAACCGGCTGTTGCGGAACGGCTTCTTTTTGTCTATCTGGCAACGGCCCCTATCCAAGAAAGAAGGCTGACAATGTGACCCTGTTCAAAAAATGGCAACAACTGATTTTCTGCGGGTTCCTGGGCGCCCTGTCCTTCCTGGTGCCTCCTCCGGGAGACCTGGCCCCGGCCGGCTGGCATGTGTTCGGCGTCTTTGCCGCCACCATTGTGGGGCTGATCCTGAAACCTCTGCCCATGGGCGTCATGGCTCTTTTGGGCATGGTGAGCCTTTGTCTCACCCGGGCCCTTACCCTGAAAGAAGCTCTCAGTGGATTCAGCATCCCTACCATCTGGCTGGTGGTAGTGGCCTTCTTTATTTCCCGGGGCATCGTAAAGACCGGGCTGGGGGAACGGATTGCCTATCTGTTTGTGGAACGGTTCGGCAAAAAGCCCCTGTTCCTGGCCTATTCCCTGGTGGCCAGCGACCTGGTGATTGCCCCGGCCATGCCCAGCAACACCGCCCGGGCCGGAGGCATCCTGGCTCCCATTGTCCAGTCCCTGAACGTGACCTTTGGTTCCGACCCCAAAGAAGGGACCCAGAACAAACTGGGGAATTTCCTGGTGCCGGTGGTGTTCCAGTGCGACGTGGTGATTTCCGCCGTGTTCCTTACCTCCATGGCCGCCAACCCCATGGCCGTCAGTTTCGCCAGCGATCTGTTGGGGGTGAACATGACCTGGGGCGGCTGGCTGGCGGCTTCCTGTGTGCCGGCAGTGATTTCCCTGGTGCTGTTCCCGCTGGTGATCTATAAAATGAACCCGCCGGAACTGAAGGAGACTCCGGAGGCTCCGGCTCTGGCCCGGCAGAAGCTGGATGCCATGGGTCCCCTGAAACGGGAAGAAAAAGCCATGGCCGTGATCTTTCTTCTGCTCATCGGTCTCTGGGCCGGGGGCCGGTACATCGGTCTCAGTGAAACTCTCACCGCCCTTTTTGGCCTGTGCCTGCTGCTGTTAGCCA
This sequence comes from Acidaminococcus sp. HCP3S3_G9_1, assembly GCF_052122455.1. Classification (NCBI taxonomy): domain Bacteria; kingdom Bacillati; phylum Bacillota; class Negativicutes; order Acidaminococcales; family Acidaminococcaceae; genus Acidaminococcus; species Acidaminococcus sp. HCP3S3_G9_1. The sequence continues at coordinate 44,187 of NZ_JBQKCH010000005.1, forward strand.
ACGTGCTTACCTGGGATGACATCAAAAGTGAAAAAGCCGCCTGGGATACTCTGGTCTGGTTCGCCATCCTGGTGATGATGGCCGGATTTTTGAACACCAAAGGGATGATCCCCTGGTTCAGCAAAGAAATGAGCGCCCTGGTGGCCGGGGACAACGGACTGGTGGCCATGGCCATCCTGGCAGTGGTGTACTTTTATTCCCATTACCTGTTCGCCAGCAGCACCGCCCATGTAAGCGCCATGTACGCCGCCTTCCTCAGCGTCATGGCCAGCGCCGGGGCACCGTCCACCATGGCCGCCTATGTGCTGGCCTGGTTCAGCAGCCTGTTCGGATGTCTCACCCATTACGGCTCCGGCCCGGCTCCCATCTTTTTTGGCGCCGGATATGTGACCCAGAACCGGTGGTGGCAGATCGGCTTCGTCCTGAGCCTGCTGTCCATCCTGATCTGGGGCGGCATCGGCTGTCTGTGGGGGAAGGTCCTGGGAATGTGGTAAAAATTTAATTTTCCGAAAACGGCCAAACTGTGGTACAATGGGTAACAAATACTGTACCTGGAAAGGCGGAGACCCATGAAACAATTTGATGCAAGAAATCTGTCCATGATGTTTGACCTCTATGAAATGACCATGGCCAACGGGTATTTTGAAGACAAGAAACGGGACAGGGACGACTACGTGTCCTTTGATGTATTTTATCGGAACAATCCGGACGGAGGCGGTTTCGCCATTTTTGCCGGTCTGGAACAGGTGCTGGATTACCTGGAAAACATGCACTTTTCCACCGAAGACATTTCCTATCTCCGAAGCCTCCATGTATTCAGCGAACCCTTCCTCCAGTGGCTGGAAACCTACCAGTTCCGGGGAAATGTATATGCCATGCCCGAAGGCAGTGTGATTTATCCTGATGAACCCCTGCTGACGGTGTACGCTCCTCTGGTGGATGCCCAGCTGGTGGAAACCGCTATCCTGTGCGAGATCAACCACCAGTCCCTGATCGCCACCAAGGCCCAGCGGATCGTGAAAGCCGCCCAGGGCCGGGGGGTGTCCGACTTTGGCGCCCGCCGGGCCCACAACATGGACGCCGCCGTATACGGGGCCCGGGCCGCCTATATCGGCGGAGCTGACAGCACGGCCACCGTCCTGGCCGGCCAGATGTTCAACATCCCGGTAAGCGGCACCATGGCCCACAGCTGGGTCATGTACTATGACGACGAATACACCGCTTTCAAGCGGTTCGCGGAAATCTACCCGGACAACGCCATCCTGCTGGTGGATACCTACGATGTACTGGATTCCGGGGTGCCCAACGCCATCCGGGTGGCCAAGGAAGTACTGGAACCCATGGGCAAACGGCTGAAAGGGATCCGGATCGACTCCGGGGACCTGGCCTACCTGTCCAAAAAGGCCCGGAAGATGCTGGACGATGCCGGGCTCACCGATGCCATCATCGTCATGAGCAACTCCCTGGATGAATACACCATCAGCTCCATCCTGGAACAGGGCGGCTGCGTGGATTCCTTCGGGGTGGGGGAACGGCTGATCACCGCCAAGAGCGACCCGGTCTTCGGGGCCGTGTACAAGCTGGTGGCTGTACACAAGGACAAAGCCATCATCCCCAAGATCAAGATCTCCGAAACCTTTGAAAAGATCACCAACCCGGGCCGGAAACGGGCCTGGAGAGTGTATGACAAAACCGGCCATGCCATTGCGGATCTCCTGACCCTCCATGACGAAGATCCCCGGGAAAGAGCCGAATTCCCCTTTGTGGATACCCAGCGGCCCTGGAAGAAGATGAGCTTCAAAGACTGTACCTTCCGGGAACTCCAGGAACTGGTGCTGGAAAAAGGCAAGCGCCTCCACCCGTCCCCGTCCCTGGAAGAAATCCGCCGGTACGTGCGGAAGCAGCTGGACCACGAAATCTGGCCCGAAGAACAGCGTTTCAGCAACCCCCATATGCATTTCCTGGACATGAGCCCCCGGTACTACGCCATGAAGATGGCCCTGCTGGAAGATGTGAAGAAGGGGAAATAAGACGGTCAAAGGAGAACACCATGTCCCATCCCTGGGAATCGTACCAGGCGGTTTATGTGCACATCCCTTTTTGCGTCCATAAATGTGCCTACTGTGATTTTGCTTCGTATCAGATTTACAACGACCATATCATGAACGACTGCGTCCGGCGTCTGGTGGAGGAAATCTCCGCCTGTACGCCGGCTTTGCCGGTTTCGCCCAGGGCTACGGTGTATTTCGGCGGGGGCACCCCCAGTGTGCTGCCTCTGGATAATCTGGCCGCCATTGTTTCCGCCCTGAAGGAACGGGGCTTCTGGCAGCAGCCGGCGGAAGCCACCCTGGAGGCCAATCCGGGGACGGTGGACCTGGAACGGCTCCGGTTTTACCGGTTTTTGGGGTTCGACCGGCTGAGCCTGGGAATCCAGTCCTTCCAGCAGTCTGAACTGGCGTCCATGGGACGGATCCATACGGCGGAGCAGGCGGAAGAAGCCATTGCCCTGGCCCGGCAGGCCGGGTTCCGGCGGATCAGCGGCGATTTGATCTACGGTTACCCTGGCCAGACAGTGGAATCTGTCCGGGATTCCCTGGAACGGCTGCTGCAAACCGGGGTGGACCATGTGTCCGTCTACGGTCTTACGGTGGAAGAGGGGACCCTTCTGGCCAAACAGATCCGGGAAGGGCAGCTGGCCCTGCCTTCGGAAGAGGAAACCGGCGCCATGTACGACCTGCTCATGGAAGAACTGCCCAAAGCCGGGTACCAAAGGTACGAAATCTCCAATTTTGCCCGGCCCGGCCAGGAATCCCGGCACAACCAGGTGTACTGGCACTACGATCCCTATCTGGCCTTCGGTCCTGCTGCCTGCGGGTTCGACGGAAAGAAACGGGAGACCAATCCCCGGAATCTGATGGTCTATCTCCGGGGAGAAGTCCCGGAACAGGAAGAACTGACTCCCACGGAACGGCGGGAAGAGCTGGTGTTCATGAACCTGCGCACCGCCAAGGGACTGTCCCTGGAAGAATTCCGACTGCGGACGGGAGAAGATTTCTTCCATATATATAAAGAAGGGTTCGCCCATTGCCAGAACCGGGGCTGGATCACCCGGGAAGGGGACCGTATCCGCCTTACGGAACAGGGGATGCGGTACGGAAATCTGGCCTTTGAAGAATTTTTGTAAAAAGGCAAATATTTTTAGGGAAAGTATTGACAATTTGACTAAAGAGGTGTATCTTTACACTTAGATGTTAGCACTCCAATTATTAGAGTGCTAACAATCCAGAAGAGAGATGATTACAGTGCTGAGTGACCGCAAGAAAAAAATTCTTCAACTGATCATTGAAGACTATATCGAAACGGCGGAGCCTGTAGGATCTCGCAGCATCGCCAGGAAGTACAATCTGGGGATCAGCCCGGCAACCATCCGGAACGAAATGTCCGACCTGGAACTGCTGGGTTATCTGGAGCAGCCCCATACTTCGGCGGGCCGTGTCCCGTCGGCGGCTGCCTATCGGTACTATGTGGATTCCATTGCCAAACCCGATGCCCTGGCGCCCAATGATGTGGCGCTGATCAACAGCTGGTTCCGGGAACGGGTCCACAGCATCGACGATATCTTCCAGTCCACCGCCAAGATCCTGTCACGGATGAGCAAGAACGTGTCCGTGGTGCTGGCCAACAAGGACAGTGAAAGCGTATTTTCCTATCTCCGCTTCCTGCCCCTGAACGAGCACCAGGCCATCCTGTGCATCGTGGCCAACGACGGGCGGATGGACAACAGTGTGATCCAGATCCCGGCGGGCATGAGCCGCCTGGAAATGGACACCCTGGCCCAGAGAGTCACCAACAAGCTCCATGGGATGAAGCTGAACGATATCACAGACCAGATCCTGAAAGACGTCCGGGATGCCCTGGCTGGGGACAAAGCCCTGTATGCTTCTCTGATCCAGGTGGTCAGACAGATGCGGAGCGGCCAGTCGGAGAACAAGATGTACCTGGGCGGCACCAAACAGCTGCTCAGCCAGCCGGAATTCAAGGATCCGGAACGGATCCGGGAGCTGCTGAGCGTGCTGGAGGAAGAGCAGATGCTGAAAGACATGCTGATGGCCGACAAGGACTCCGGTCTCAAGGTGACCATCGGCAGCGAGAACAAATTTTCCGGCATCCAGGACTGCAGCATGATCCAGGCCACCTACCGTCTCAACGGACAGGTGGTGGGGACCCTGGCGGTCCTGGGACCGACCCGTATGGAATACCGGAAGGTGATTTCCGTCATGGATTACCTTCACAACTACCTGCGGGTGGTCATGAATAAAATGGATGAAAAGTAGGGGAGGACCAATGGAAAAGGACCAGCAGAAGAACCCGGAAACCGTGAAGGCAGAGGGTGCGGAAGCGGCCCAGGCCCAGACTGCGGCGGAAGAAACCGCAGAACAGGCCAAGGCAGCGGAAGCAGCCCAGGCTGACACCAAAGACGAAAAAGCAGCAGAACCCGATCCCAGGGACGAAAAGATCGCCCAGCAGGAACAGCAGATCGCTGACCTGCAGAACCGGCTCCTGCGGCTCCAGGCAGATTTTGACAACTTCCGGAAACGGAACAACGAAGAACGGGAACGTCTGGGCCGGTATGTAACCGGACAGGTGGCCCGGGAATTTTTGAAGGTGCTGGACAATTTCGAACGGGCGGAAGCCAGTCTGGAAACCAGCAAAGACGGAGCGGCCATCCAAAAAGGCATGGAAATGATCCACAAGCAGTTTGAAAAGGCACTCCAGACCCTGCACATCGAAGAAATCCCGGCGGAAGGCAAGCCTTTCGATCCTCAGATCCATGAAGCCGTGATGCAGGGCAGCAACCCGGATCTGCCGGATGAAAGCATCGACCTGGTCCTGGAAAAGGGCTACAAGATCGGTGACGACGTAATCCGTCATTCCAAGGTACGGGTTGTCCGCAACGATTGAAAACAACGTTTTGAACGATTGATAATTCCAGAGTGTACAGGAGGAATTCATTATGTCTAAGATTATTGGTATTGACTTAGGGACCACCAACTCCGTAGTCGCTGTCATGGAAGGCGGCGAACCTACGGTTATTACCACCCAGGAAGGCGGCCGGCTGACTCCTTCCGTGGTTGGCTTTACGAAAAACGGGGAAAGACTGGTAGGCCAGCTGGCCAAACGCCAGGCTGTATCCAACCCGGAACGGACCATCAGCTCCATCAAACGGCACATGGGCACCAAATACACGGTGACCATTGACGGCAAGGATTATACTCCGGAACAGATTTCCGCCATGATCCTGGAAAAGATGAAGGGCGATGCAGAACGGTATCTGGGTGAAAAAGTCACCGAAGCCGTCATCACCGTACCGGCTTACTTCAACGACAGCCAGCGTCAGGCCACCAAGGATGCAGGCCGGATCGCCGGGCTGGATGTAAAACGGATCATCAACGAACCCACGGCTGCAGCTCTGGCTTACGGCATCGATAAATCCGACGACCACACCATCCTGGTTTACGACCTGGGCGGCGGCACCTTCGATGTGTCCATCCTGGAACTGGGCGACGGGGTGTTCGAAGTGAAATCCACCAACGGGGATACCCATCTGGGCGGCGATGACTTCGATAAACGGATCATGGACTGGATGTGCGATGAATTCAAGAAACAGAACGGCATCGACCTGACCGGGGACAAGATGGCCATGCAGCGGATCCGTGAAGCTGCTGAAAAAGCCAAGATCGAACTGTCCAACATGCTGACCACCAACATCAACCTGCCGTTCATTTCCGCAGGCCCCAACGGCCCTGTGCATATGGACCTGGATCTGACCCGGGCCAAATTCGATGAAATGACCAGCGACCTGGTTGACCGGACCCTCGTGTGCGTCAACAAGGCCCTCAGCGATGCCAACATGACCCCGAAAGACATCAACAAGGTCCTGCTGGTAGGCGGTTCTTCCCGTATCCCTGCGGTGCAGGAAGCCATTAAACGGACCATGGGCCAGGAACCGGCTCACGGGGTGAACCCGGATGAATGTGTGGCCATGGGTGCTGCCATCCAGGCCGGTGTACTGGCTGGGGATGTGAAAGACGTCCTGCTGCTGGATGTAACGCCTCTGTCCCTGGGTATCGAAACCATGGGCGGCGTAATGACCAAGATCATTGACCGGAACACCACCATTCCTACTTCCAAGAAACAGATCTTCTCCACGGCTACCGACAACCAGCCCTCTGTGGATATCCACGTACTCCAGGGCGAACGGGAAATGGCTGCGGACAACAAAACCCTGGGCCGTTTTGAACTGTCCGGCATTCCGGCAGCTCCCCGGGGAGTGCCTCAGATCGAAGTGGCCTTCGATATCGATGCCAACGGTATCGTAAACGTAAGCGCCAAGGATCTGGGTACTGGCAAGGAACAGAAGATCACCATTACTTCTTCCGGCAGCCTGAGCAAGGAAGAAGTGGACAAGATGGTGAAGGAAGCCCAGGCCAACGAAGCCGCCGACAAGAAGCGGAAGGAAGCCGTAGAAGCCAAGAACCAGGCAGATACCCTGATCTACCAGGCTGAAAAGACCGTGAAGGACATGAACGGCAAAGGCCATGACGACCTGATCAAGAAGGTCCAGGACGCCATCGCCACCCTGAAAGAAACCATGAAAGGCGACGATACCGACAAGATCAAAGCCGATACCGAAGCCCTGCAGAAACCTCTGTATGAACTGAGCGCTGAACTGTACAAGCAGAACCAGGGCGCTGCCCAGGGTGCTGCCGGTGCCAATGCCAACACCAACGCCGGTGCAGGCGCCGACGGAGGGACCGAAAGCAAGAAAGCCGACGACGATGTAGTGGATGCGGAAGTCGTTGACGACGACAAGAAATAAGCTTTCCTAGAGGGAGATACGGATGGCAGAGAAGAGAGACTACTATGAAGTGCTGGGCGTTTCCAAAAACGCCACAGCCGATGAGCTGAAAAAGGCCTACCACAAACTGGCCCGGAAGTATCACCCCGACCTGAACAAAGACAATCCGGAAGCAGCGGACAAATTCAAAGAGGCCAACGAAGCCTACAGTGTCCTCAGCGACCCCCAGAAGAGAGCGGCCTATGACCAGTACGGCCATGCTGCTTTCCAGAACGGAGGAGGACCCGGCGCTGGTGCCGGCAACCCCTTCGGCGGCGGGTTCCAGGGCTTTGGAGGTTTCGGCGGCGGAGAAGGCATGGACGACATCTTCAACATGTTCTTTGGAGGTGCCGGACGGGGCGGTTCCGGCCGGCGGGCCGACAATGGCCCCCGGCAGGGGTCCGACCTGCGGATGGACCTGCAGATCACCTTTGAAGAGGCCGCTTTTGGCACGGAAAAGAAGATCCGCCTGAACCGGGAAGAGGAATGTGAAACCTGTCACGGTTCCGGGGCGGCTCCCGGCAGCACGCCGGAAACCTGTCCGGACTGCCATGGTACAGGGGAGATCCGGGTTACCCAGAATTCTCTCTTTGGCCAGGTGGTCAACGTCCGGACCTGTCCCAAATGTCATGGTACCGGGAAGATTGTCACCAATCCCTGCAAGGACTGCCATGGCACAGGCCGGGTGAAAAAGAAACGGATGCTGACGGTGAAGATCCCTGCCGGCGTGGACAATGGGTCCCGTCTGCGGGTGGCCGGCGAAGGGGAAGCCGGGCTCCGGGGCGGACGTCCCGGGGACCTGTACGTATACCTGTACGTGAAACCCCACAAGTTCTTTGAACGGGACGGCACCACCGTAACCTGCGAAGTGCCCATCAACATCGTCCAGGCTACCCTGGGGGCGGAGATTGAGGTGCCCACCCTGTACGGCCAGGTGAAGGTGAAGATCCCGGAAGGGACCCAGCCCAACAAGATCCTGCGTCTCAAAGGGAAAGGGATCGTATCCCTGCGGTCGGGTCAGAAGGGCGACCAGATGGTCCGGATCAAAGTGGTGATCCCCACCGGGCTCAGCGAGGCCCAGAAAGAGGCCCTGCGGAAGTTCGGCGATGCCAGCGGAAGCACCATCAATCCGGAAGAAAAAAGTTTCCTGAACAAAATCAAAGATCTGTTCAAGTAAAGGAAAAAATGGCTGCTGTACGTGTCAATACACGTACAGCAGCCATTTTTTTCATGTATGGACTCTTCTCTGGAATGATAAACCAAATAAAAAACTTAATAAAGACTATGGATATACAAAATATCACGCCGGACAGACCCACCCCCATTCCGGAAGGGAAGGGGACGGTGGATGAACCTTCCATCCGGGAATTCAGAGGGGCGGAAGACCATGACAATGGCGGCCGGACCTGGTACCGGGAAAAGAAGTCCATCCCCTTCTTCAAGGTATTGGACGGCAAGGTGACCAACTACGGCACCTTCGACGTGGAAAGCATGCCGGAGAAGGTGGAAATCACTCCCAGCGGCATGCGTCTGCCGGAACCGGATCAGGAAAAGACCCAGCACCGGGAATACACCACCACCCTGACCCTGCCGGGTGGGGAAGGGACCTACCGGCTGGTGTACAACGGGGTTTCCTTCAACATCCACGCTGTGGATGCAGCGGCCTGTCAGCGGTCAATGGTCAGCGGCCGAAGGAAAAAATTTGCAGGCAAATTTTTTTGAAGGAGGACGCAGCCGGAGGCTGCTAACCCACCACCATTGCGCAAGCGCAACGGTCCCCCGCCCTTGCAAAGGGCGGATATATGCTCGGGCTGACGCCCATTGCTTTTTTACATCAGAACAGAAAATTTCTGTACGGGTTCTATGTTTCAAAACAAGGGGCCTTGTGCCCCGCGTTTTTATCCGCCCTTTGCAAGGGCGGGGGTATCCATGCGCAGCATGGGTGGTGGGTTAGCAGCCCCATGGGCTGCGTTTCCCTTCAGAGGAACCCGCTGCAGCGGGTTCCTTCCATAACGATGAATGATGAACAATACTCTGGGCCCGTGATCACTTACCCACTTACCCACTTTTTCTCCCCCTCACAATATGGTATAATAATAAGATATCTGTACAAAGGAGCGTTACATATGGAATCTTGGCTGCAAGTTAGCATAAAAGTTACCCATGAGGCTGTGGAAGCTGTGGCGGATCTGCTCCGGGAGGTGGGGGCCCGGAACGGGGTGGAAATCGAAGACCCTCTGCTGCTGAACCAGCTGCGGGAAAGTGCCACCTGGGAACTGTGCGACATCCCCCATCAGGAAAATACGGAAGTGGTCACCGTTTCCGCCTACTACCCGGAAAACGACCAGCTCCAGCAGAAACTGGACGCCATTGAACAGGGCCTCCAGGCCATCGAAGGCCGGATCGGGAAGTTCCGGTTCGGGCCCACCCTGTTCCGGCAGATCAGCGAAAAGGACTGGGCCAATACCTGGAAGCAGTATTTCCACACCACCAAAGTGGGGAAGAAGATCGTGATCAAACCGTCCTGGGAAACCTACGCCCCCCAGGGGGAGGAGAAGGTCATCGCCCTGGATCCGGGAATGGCCTTCGGCACCGGCACCCACGCCACCACCAGCATGTGCATCCAGCGGCTGGAAGAACTGGTGACTCCGGACTGTGAAGTCTTCGATGTGGGCACCGGCAGCGGCATCCTGGCCATGGCGGCGGCTCTTCTGGGGGCCAGGACCATCCACGCGGTGGACATCGACGAAAAGGCCGTGGAAGTGGCCAGGGAGAACATTGCCCAGAACGGGCTCAGCAGCCGGATCACCGTGAACCAGGGGAACCTGCTGGACGGTACCCCGGGTCAGGCGGATCTGATCATTGCCAACATCATTGCGGACATCATCATCCTGGTGCTGCCGGAAGTGGCGGTGAAGCTGCGGCAGAACGGCCGGTTCCTGGCCAGCGGCATCATCGAGGAACGGCTGCCGGATGTGGAGAAAGCGGCCAGGGAAAACGGCCTTACCTTCCTGGATGTGAAACGGAAGGCGGGCTGGTGTGCCGTGACCATGGGAAAGGAAGGCTGACGTGTACCGGTTCTTTGTACCCCGGGATTTCGGGGAAACCATGTCCATCGACGGCCAGGACGCCCACCACATCACCCATGTGCTGCGGATGAAGCTGGGGGAACAGCTCCAGATCGTAAGCCTGGACCAGGTGGCGGCGGTGATGAAGATCACCGGCTTCGGGGAAAACCGGGTGGACCTGGCTCTGGTGGAAACCCTGGAAAAAAGCCACGAACCTTCGGTGAAAGTGACCCTGATCCAGGGGCTGCCCAAACAGGACAAACTGGAATGGGTGATCCAGAAGGCCATCGAACTGGGGGTCACGGAGATCCGCCCGGCCATCATGGACCATTCGGTGGTGAAGGTGGACCCGGCCAAGGCGGCCAAAAAGCAGGAACGGTGGCAGAAAATCGCCGAAGCGGCGGCCAAGCAGAGCAAACGGGACATCATTCCCCAGGTGGCCCTGCCGGCCAGGTTTCGGGACATTGTGACCCAGTGTCCGGCGGAACTGAAGATCGTGGCCTATGAAGTGGAAGACACCCGGGGCATCCGGGAGGTGCTGGCGGCCCATAAGGAAGCAGCCTCCATCGCCTTCCTGATCGGTCCGGAAGGGGGTATCTCCAAGGACGAATTCGCCCTGACCCAGGAACTGGGCTGGCATTCGGTAAGCCTGGGGCCCCGGATCATGCGGACGGAAACGGCGGCCCTGGCCACCCTTACGGCCATTATGTACGAAACAGGGAATTTGGGAGGATAAGAAAAACACAGCATGAAAAAAATCGCTTTTTATACACTGGGATGCAAGGTAAACCAGTCGGATACCGCTTCCATGGAGAAACTGTTCCGGGATGCGGGCTATGAGATCGTGGATTTCGAGGAGCCGGCGGACATCTGCCTCATCAACACCTGCGTGGTGACCAACATGGGCCAGAGCAAGAGCCGGAAGATCATCCACCGGGCGGCCCGGCGGGATCCCAAGCCTCTGATTGTGGTCACCGGCTGCTATCCCCAGACTTCTCCTGACGAAGTGGTCCATATCGACGGGGTGGACCTGATCATCGGGAACCAGGACCGGAGCAAGGTGGTGGAACTGGTCCGGGAACGGCTGGGAGAAAGCCCGGAAGAAGCCCCCATCAACGCGGTCCACGACCTGCCGGTGGGACGGGAATTCGAAGAACTGGATGCGGCAGTGGACGCCAGCCGGAACCGGGCCTTCCTGAAGATCCAGGAAGGATGCGACCAGTACTGCGCCTACTGCATCATCCCCTACGCCCGGGGCCATCTCCGCTCCCGGTCCCTGGAAAACATCCGGGAAGAAGTGGCCAAGCTGACGGCGGAACAGTACAAGGAAATCGTCCTGATCGGCATCCATCTGGGCTGCTACGGGAAGGAAATCCCCGGGGGACCCCATCTGTCCGACGCGGTGAAGGCGGCTCTTTCTGCACAGCCCCAGGTGCCCCGGCTGCGGCTGGGGAGCCTGGAAAGCGTGGAAGTGGAAGACGCCCTGCTGGAACTGATGGCCCAAGAGCCCCGGCTGTGCGCCCATCTCCATCTGCCCCTCCAGGCAGGCTGCGACAGCACCCTGAAACGGATGCACCGGCCTTATGACACGGCCAAATTCGCCCAGCTGCTGGAGAAAATCCGGAGCCTGGTGCCTAATGTGGCCATTACCACCGACGTGATCGTGGGCTTCCCCGGCGAAACGGAAGAGGATTTCCAGGCCTCCCTGGACTTTATCCGCCAGTGCCGGTTCAGCAAGATCCATATTTTCCCCTATTCCCAGCGGAAGGGGACCCCGGCGGCGGTGATGCCGGACCAGATCTCCAACCAGGAAAAACAGGACCGGGTCCACCGGCTTGAAGAAGTGGACAAGGAAGGGAACCTGGCTTACCGGCAGGAACAGATCGGCCGGGAAAGCACCGTGCTCTGGGAGCGCCGGAACAAAAAGAACGGCCTGTGGGAAGGGCTCACTCCCGGGTATGTACGGGTGTATGCGGACAGCCCGGAAAACATGAAGGGAAAAATTTCTCCCGTTCGCCTGGAAAAGCTCTTTGAGGACGGGCTGAAGGGTGATATAATATAAGATATTCCATGAACAGGGGGTGAGACTGTGACTGACTGCGTATTCTGCAAAATCGTTTCCGGGGAGATCCCCAGCAAACGGGTTTACGAAGATGACCAGGTGATCGTAATCAACGATCTGAATCCCGGGGCGCCGGTCCATGTGCTGGTGATTCCCAAGGAACATACGGAGAATATCCTCACCGCATCCCCTGAGATCCTGGTCCATGTGAAGAAGGTACTGCCTGAGATCGTTAAGAAACTGGGCATTGCCGAAAAAGGCTTCCGGATTGTGGTGAACACCGGCGTGGAAGGGGGACAGACTGTCCCGCACCTCCATTTCCACATTCTGGGCGGCAAGGAACTGGGATGGCCTCCCTGCTGAGAAAAGGCAGATTTTCTGTTGACAGAGACTGCATTTTTACGGTATAATGGCTAGGTGTTAATGTTAAATTACACTTCCCGAAAGAGATCGTGGAGGGAGGGATATAGATGACTGAGATCAGAGTTGGCAAAACCGAATCTTTGGACAGCGCTCTGCGCCGTTTCAAACGGGCTACGCAGAAAGCGGGCGTCCTGTCCGAAGTAAGAAAACGCGAACACTATGAAAAACCCAGCGTAAGACGGAAAAAGAAGTCTGAAGCTGCTAGAAAACGCAAATCCAGATAATCTTCATTGACTTGATTTGATTTGGGGGCGTGGAAGATGTCTTTACGAGAGATTCTGCAAACCGATATGAAACAGGCCATGAAAGACCGGGAAAACGGCAAGCTTCGGCTGGCCGTTTTGCGTATGGTATGGGCTGCCATTCGGAACAAGGAAATTGACGAAAAGACAGAACTGAAGGATGACGCTGTACTGGCTGTCATCATGAAGGAAGTCAAACAGAGAGAAGATACCATCAAAGAGGTCAAGGACGCCAACCGTCCTGATGTGGTGGAGAAAAATCAGCAGGAAATCGAAGTGCTGAAGAAGTATCTGCCCCAGCAGCTGAGCGATGACGAACTGAAGGCCATTGTGGCGGAAGCCATTGAAAAGACCGGAGCCAAATCCATGAAGGATATGGGCAAGGTCATGGGCACCGTCATGGCACGGACCAAAGGCCAGGCAACCGGCCAGCGGGTGAATGCCATGGTAAAGGCTTTGTTGGGCTGAGAAGAGGAAAGGGACTGTTGCTTGCGCAACGGTCCCTTTTTTTATGCTATAATAATACCAACTCTACACAGAAACACAGGTGATCTTATGGTAAACGAGAAAATGTATGAACTGGGTTCGAAAAAATCCACCATTCGGACCATTTTTGAATACGGCCAGAAACGGGCCAAAGAAGTGGGAGCGGAGAACATCTGCGACTTCAGCCTGGGGAACCCCAATGTGCCGGCCCCTGACTACATCAAGGAAGCTGTCATCGACATCATGAACGAACTGCCGCCCCAGGCCATCCACAGCTACACCGTGGCCCCCGGGAAACCGGAAGTCCGGGAAACCCTGGCCCAGGACATCAACCGCCGGTTCGGCACTCATTTCACCGGGGCCAACCTGTTCATGGTAGGGGGCGCTGCTGCGGCCATCACCATCTGCTTCAAGGCCCTGGCGGAAGAAGGGGATGAATTCATCGCTTTTGCCCCGTTCTTCCCGGAATACCGGTGCTTTGTGGAATCCACCGGGGCCAGCCTGAAAGTGGTGCCCGCCCGGACGGAAGATTTCCAGATCGACTTCGCTGCCTTTGAAAAACTGGTGACGCCCCACACCAAAGGGGTCATTGTCAACTCTCCCAACAACCCCAGCGGTGTGGTGTATTCGGAAGAGACCATCAGGAACCTGGCAGCGGTGCTGGAAAAGAAGGAAAAGGAATACGGCCATCCCATTTTCATCATCGCCGACGAACCCTACCGGGAAATCGTCTACGGGGATATCCAGGTGCCTTACATCCCTCTGTACTACAAGAACACCCTGGTGTGCTATTCCTACAGCAAATCCTTCTCCCTGCCCGGGGAACGGATCGGCTATATTGTGGTGCCTGGTGAAGTGGCGGATTTTGCCAAAATGTTCGGAGCCATTGCCGGGGCAGCCCGGGTGGAATGCCATGTAAATGCTCCGTCTCTGTGGCAGCTGGTGGTGGCCCGGTGTGCCGGGAAACCTTCCAACATCGCTCCCTATGAACGGAACGGACAGCTGCTGTATCAGGGCCTGAAGGAAGCCGGGTTCACGGTGCAAAAGCCCCAGGGGGCCTTCTATCTGTTCCCCAAATGCCTGGAAGAGGACGATTACGCCTTCTGCGAACGGGCCAAAAAGTACGACCTGCTCCTGGTACCGGGTACGGATTTCGGCTGCCCGGGCTATTTCCGGGCCAGCTACTGCATCAGCTATGATACCATCAAAAAGTCCCTGCCTCTGTTCAAGAAGCTGGCGGAGGAATATAAATAAAATCGTTTACGTATAACGGACCGGTTTCAGGCGGGTTCCCCGGCGTGGAACCCCTACGGAGCCGATGAACGCAGTCAGGAGCCTGACGGCTTCCACGAACCCGTAGGGGCCGCACGCCGGGCGGCCCGCTTCTGTATGTGAAGAGGAGGGAGCACGGTGAGCACCCTTTTGATGATCGTTTCTTTCTTTGTGAACTACCTGCTCCTGTCTTTGTGGAGCCCGTTTTTCCTGCTCCTGGCGGCTTTCTTCCTGCCGCCGGAGACCCTCCGGACCCTGGATGCCAGCCCCGGCTGGCAGCAGTGGCTGATGACGGTACTGATCCTGGTGCCGGGGCTTTTGATGCAGCTGCCCTTTTTCCAGCGGGTGATGATCTTCACCAGCGGGTGGAAATCCGCCCAGGGCCCTTACCGGCAGGTCCTGGAACAGGCCCTGGAGCCGGTGATCCGCCGGGGCGGACTGGAAGGGGAGACTTTCCATCTGTACGTGAATCCGGAAAAATCCTTCAACGCCTGTGCCCTGGGGGACAACAATATCATCGTCAATGAGCCCATGTTCCAGTATTTCACCGTAGAGGAGCTGTCCGGGATCCTGGCCCACGAAATGGGCCACCTGCAGAAGGGACACACCTGGAAACTGCTGCTGCTCTGGGGCATGTCCACGGCCAACCGGGCCTGTTTCCGGATTTACAGCCTGTTCCTGGCTCTTTTGACGGTGCTCCAGTTCATCCCTGTGCTGGGGTTCATCCTGGTGTTCTTCTGCATCGTGATGAACTTCATCCTCCGGCTGGGGAACTGGCTGCTGGGGTGGCCTCTCACCCTGTTCAACCGGTACTGTTCCCGGCAGGATGAATATGCCGCCGACGCCTACGCCTGTCAGCTGGGCCTGGGGCCGGAACTGTACAGCGGCCTGGCCAAGCTGGACACCATGTACCACAATCCCCAACTGGGATTCTTTGGCAGGATGCTCTCTGATCACCCGGCTACCGATGACCGGCTGGAGCGGATCCGGGAGGAGAGCGGGATGTGAGAGGCAGAAGGGGAAATTTTGCAGGCAAATTTTTTTGAAGGAAAACACAGCCTTCGGCTGCTAACCCACCACCAGCCGGGCGGCTGGTCCCCCGCCCTTGAAAAGGGCGGATATATGATTGAGCGCCGGGCTGACGCGCTGGTGCTGTGGTGCCTGCTGAACACTGAAGCAGGCACGCTATATGATTGTACGCCGGGCTGACGCGCTGGTGCTGTGGTGTCTGCTGCACACCGAAGCAGTCACGATATATTATTGAGCGCCGGGCTGATGCGCTGGTGCATAAGCAATCGGCCGAAGCTCCGGGCGGCTATCCGCCCTTTGCAAGGGCGGGGGTATCCATGCGCAGCATGGGTGGTGGGTTAGCAGCGTCAGCTGCGTCCTCCTTCATGGCCAGATGGGGCGCATCTGGCTTCCTTCGGCCATTGACAATTGACAATTGACCATTGACAGCAGGTACCATGAAAACGGCACCTGCTTTTTCACAAAAAACCGTTGACATCACCATAAGATAAGTGTTATAATCTAAAAATTTGACTTCTTGCAACATCCGTGCTACAATAAATACAGTTGTTGGTATTGTATCTACTCTGTACGTAAGGAGGTAGCAGAATGTTTACAGTGGGCGATAAAGTGCTGTACCCCATGCATGGGGCGGCTGTGATAAAGAATGTGGAGCAGAAACAGATTGACGGTCATCCGGTCAACTATTTTGTGCTGAAGATGCTGCTCAGCGATATGAAGGTGCTGATCCCGGAAGTCAATGTGGATAAAATCGGGCTCCGTCCCATTGTGAACAAGGCCATCCTTCCCAAGGTGGAAGACGTGCTGAAGGCCCGGCCGGAAAACAAGATGAAGCGGATCACCTGGAACCGCCGGTACAATATGTACGTGGATAAAATGAAGACCGGGGACATCTTCGAAGTGGCGGACGTGGTCCGGACCCTGGCAGTACAGGAAACGGAAAAGAAGCTGTCTGCCGGGGAACGCAGGCTCCTGACCACCGCCAAGCAGATCCTCCTCAGTGAGTTCATGCTGGTGGAAAGCGTGGATGAAGAAAAAAGTGAAAAATGGCTGGATCAGTTTGTGTGATTTTCTGGCTTGGAAATTTGCCTGCAAATTTCATCATGAGGCCATTGACCATTGACCATTGACGGGAGGTGTGAAATAATTTTTCACACCTCCTTTTTTTACACTTTATTCCAATTTCTGTTGCAATCTCTTTTCTTTATTTTCGTATTATTGTACAATAAACTTTGAAATGTTGCGCAAGGAGGTGAAACTATGGTTGAGAAAATCATCAAATTTGTCGTTATCCTGGTCTTTGCTGCCCTGGGGGTTTTCCTGATGGAAATCGCCACGCCTCTTCTCAGTGAATTCGTTTCTTCGGATTACCTGAAACTGGGGTTTCTGGGGGTGACGCCTCTGAACCTGATTCTGGGGGTGGTCGGGGCCCTGATCTTTGGGTACATCGGCAAGGCTGCCGCCACGCCCCTGATCCATTCCACCCTCCATTATTCGGAGATCCTGGCATCCTATCTGGCGGATCTGCCCACCGGGGACATTTTTGTCCTGTCCATCGGGGTGATCACCGGACTGGTGGTAGCCACCCTTTTGGGGACGGCCTTTTCCCGTCTGCCCATTGTGGGGCCGTACATCTCCCTGATCTTCAGCATCATGGGGGCCATCATCGGGGCCAAGGTGGCGTTGAACAAACGTGAGGATATCCTTTTATTCTTTAACCGAGTCTGGTTTGCCCGGAACAAGGACAATGCCCGGAAAGCCAGTGCCCGTAATGCTTCCCGCACTTATAAACTGTTGGATACCAGCGTTCTGATCGACGGCCGCATTCTGGATGTGATCCGGCTGGGGTTCCTGGAAGGGATCATCGTGATCCCCAAATTCGTCCTGGAAGAGCTCCAGAAGATCGCCGATTCCGGGGATACCCTGAAACGGAACCGGGGCCGGAGAGGGCTGGACATTGTCCGGGCCATCCAGGGGGACAAAAACGCGGTGGTGGAAATCGCCGACAAGGATTATGACGACATTACGGAAGTGGATACCAAGCTGGTCCGTCTGGCCAAAGAACGGGGCGGCATGGTGGCCACCAACGACTTCAACCTGAGCAAGGTGGCGGAGATCCAGGGGGTCCGGGTGCTGAACATCAACGACCTGGCCAATGCCCTGAAGCAGTCCGTACTGCCGGGAGAAGAGCTCCAGATCTATCTGGCCAAGGAAGGCAAGGAACCGGGCCAGGCCATCGGGTACCTGGACGACGGTACCATGGTGGTGGTGGAAGGGGGCAAGCGCTGCGTGAACTTCACCGTGCCGGTGACGGTCACCTCCGTGCTCCAGACTTCTGCCGGACGGATGATCTTTGCCAAACTGAAATAAGATAAGGAATGATGGGATGGAAAAGGAATTGGTTTGCATCATTGCCGCCGCAGGTATGGGAAAACGGCTGGGTTTGGGGTATAATAAAAATTACGCCTCTGTCCGGGGGATCCCCATCCTGGTCCGGAACCTGCATCAGCTGAGCCAGGTGCCCGGCCTGACCCTGGCCCTGGTCACTGTGGCCAAAGGGGAAGAAACGGGAGCCCGGCAGCTGCTCCAGGAGTGGCAGGACCGGCAGTTCCCCGGCCTTGCCTGGCAGGTGGTCACCGGCGGGAAAGAGCGGCAGGATTCCGTGGCCCATGCCCTGGCGGCTCTGCCTGAGGATGCCTCCTGGGTGGCGGTCCACGACGGGGCCCGTCCTTTTGCCGGGCCGGAACTGTTCCAGCGGGTGTGGGACAAAGCCCGGGAAACCGGGGCGGCCATTGCTGCAGTGCCCTGCAAGGATACCATCAAAGTGGATGACTGCGCCGGTTCTGTGGACCACACCCTGGACCGGAGCCGTCTCTGGGCGGTCCAGACTCCTCAGATCTTCCGGCCGGAGCTGCTCCGGGAAGGATTTGCCCTGGCCCGGGAACGCCGGCTGGATGTGACCGACGATGCCAGCCTGGTGGAGGCCCTGGGCGGTCAGGTGGCCCTCGTCATGGGGGACTATGACAACCGGAAGATCACTACGCCGGAAGACCTGGCCTGGGCTCAGGATCTGGCAGAACGCAGGGAGGGAAAGCCTATGGAATTCCGGATCGGATCCGGGTATGACGTGCACCGGCTGGTGGAAGGCCGGCCTCTGATCCTCTGCGGGGTCACTGTGCCCTGGGACAAAGGACTGGACGGCCATTCTGACGCGGATGTGGCTCTCCATGCCCTGATGGACGCCCTGCTGGGGGCGGCGGGCCTGGGAGACATCGGCCGGCTGTTCCCGGATACGGACGACGCCTATCTGGGAGCGGATAGCCGGAAACTGCTGGCGGCGGTGCTGGAGAAGCTCCGGGCAGCCGGCTGGCAGGTGAACAACGTGGATGTGACCATCATCGCCCAGCGTCCCAAGCTGGCTCCCTATGAGCCGGCCATGCTGGAGAATCTCATCGCGGACCTGGGGCTGCCCCGGGACGCGGTGAACGTAAAGGCCACCACCACGGAAAAACTGGGCTTCACCGGCCGGGGAGAAGGCATTGCTGCCGAAGCCGTGGCCAGTCTCACAAGATAAAAAACCTTTGGGAGGAAGATACAATGGAAAAGAAACTGAAAGTACGTTTTGCACCCAGCCCTACCGGGCCGTTCCACATCGGGGGCGCCCGGTCTGCGCTGTTCAACTGGCTGCTGGCCCGGAAGGAAAACGGGGTCATGCTGCTGCGGATCGAAGACACCGACCAGGACCGGTCCAAACCGGAATGGGAAGCCAACATCAAAGCGGCCCTGAAATGGCTGGGCATCGACTGGGATGAAGGGGTGGATGTGGGAGGCCCCAACGGCCCCTACCGGCAGATGGAACGGCTGGACATCTACAAGAAATACACCGACAAGCTGCTGGCAGAAGGCAAGGCCTATTACTGCTACTGCACTCCGGAAGAACTGGAAGCGGAACGGGAAGCCCTGACCGCCCAGGGGAAGACGCCCCGGTACATGGGGAAATGCCGGAACCTGACTCCGGAGCAGCGGGCCGCCTACGAAGCGGAAGGCCGGAAACCCACCATCCGGTTCCGGGTGCCGGAAGACCAGGATATTGTGGTCCACGATGAAGTCCGTGGGGACGTGCATTTCGATTCCAACGGCATCGGGGACTTTGTCATCGTAAAAAGCGACGGGATCCCCACCTACAACTACGCCGTGGTCATCGACGATGCCCTGATGGGGGTCAACTGTGTGATCCGGGCGGAAGAACATCTGTCCAACACGCCCCGGCAGCTGCTGCTGTACGATGCCCTGGGATTCGAAAAACCCACCTTCGGCCATATTTCCCTGATCCTGGGACCGGACCACAAGAAAATGAGCAAACGGCACGGGGCCACTTCCGTGGACCAGTACCGGCAGATGGGCTACCTGCCTGACGCCATTGTGAACTTCCTGGCTCTCCTGGGCTGGGCTCCCAATTCCGACCAGGAAATCTTCTCCCGGGAAGAACTGATCCAGCAGTTCTCTCTGGACCATGTGGCCAAGAACCCGGCGGTATTCGACATCAAGAAACTGAACTGGCTGAACGCCCACTATATGCGCCAGCTGTCCGACGAAGACTATGTGGCTTTTGCCGTACCCTTCATGAAGGAAGCCGGGTACATGACCGGGGAAGAAACCGGGGACAAGCTGGAATGGCTGAAGAAGGTCATCCTCACCGCCCGGGACCAGGCGGAATTCGGGAAGGAAATCCCGGAAAAAGTGGCCCTGTACTTCACTGACGAATTCGACTTCGAAACTCCGGAAGCGGAAGCCGTGCTGAAGGAAGAAACGGTGCCCCAGGTAATGGGCCTGTTCCTGGACAAACTGGCGGCTGCAGAAAATCTGGACCATGCCAGCACCAAGGCCCTGTTCAAAGCCGTCCAGAAGGAAACCAAACTGGGGGGCAAGAAAGTGTTCATGCCTGTGCGGGTGGCCCTCACCGGGAACCAGCACGGACCGGAACTGGCGGAAATGATTCCCCTCCTGGGCAAAGACCGTGCGGCCGCCCGGATCCGGGGCAGCCTGGCCAAAGCCGGCGTGAACCTGTAAGGAAAGGAGCTTTCTATGAGCATCCGTGTATATAATGACATGACCCGGCAGAAAGAGGAGTTCGTGCCTCTCCATCCCGGGAAGGTGGGGATCTATGTGTGCGGGGTCACTCCCTACAACCATCCCCATATCGGCAACGCCCGGCCCTTTGTGGTGTGGGATACCATCCGCCGGTTTTTGGACCATGAAGGGTACGATGTGACCTATGTCCAGAACTTCACCGACGTGGACGACAAGATCATCCGGGCCGCCAATGAAGAAGGGGTCACCTGGGACGTGATCGCCAACCGGTACATCAAAGCCTATTTCGAAGTGATGGACAAGCTCCATGTGAAGCGGGCCCATATCTATCCCCGGGTTTCCGAACACATCCCTGACATCATCCACACGGTCCAGCAGCTGATCGACCATGGCTACGGCTATGTGGTGGACGGGGACGTGTACTACCGGGTGGAAAAGTTCGCCCATTACGGGGAACTGTCCGGCCGGAAGCTGGATGACATGATGGCCGGCGCCCGGGTGGACGTGGACGAACGGAAAGAGAACCCCATGGATTTCGCCCTGTGGAAATCCGCCAAACCGGGAGAACCCTCCTGGGACAGCCCCTGGGGCAAAGGCCGGCCGGGCTGGCACATTGAATGCTCCACCATGAGCACCAAGTACCTGGGCAACACCCTGGACTTCCATGGGGGCGGCAGCGACCTGATCTTCCCTCACCATGAAAATGAAATTGCCCAGAGCGAAGGAGCCACCGGGGTCCATCCCTTTGTCCGGTACTGGGTCCACAACGGATTCATCACCATCAACGAAGAAAAGATGTCCAAATCCCTGGGCAACTTCAAGACCGTGTATGATCTGCTGAAAGAATACGAACCGGAAACCATCCGGTATTTCATCCTGAACACCCACTACCGGAGCCCTCTGGACTTCAGCCAGGAACGGCTGGCGGAAGCGGGACGGAGCCTGGAACGGCTGCGCACGGCCCAGAACAACCTGCGGGAGATCCAGCAGGTGATCACCGTGGGACCGGATGCGGAAAGCCTGGCTCTCCGGGACAAAGTGGCGGAACTGCGCCAGGGGTTCTTCGACGCCATGAGCGACGATTTCAACACTTCTCTGGCCATCAGCTATCTGTTCGCCCTGGCCAAGGAAATCAACGTGTACCACAACGCCATCCTCAGCGGCGCCAGGAAGCCTGACGGCAAACTGGTGGAACAGATGGACAAGGCCTGGAAGGAAATGACCGGGGTCATCGGGATCCTGGAAAGTGAACCGGCCGCCAACAGCGAAGGGGGCGCGGTGAGCAACGAGGAAGCGGAAATCGCCGCCAAGATCGAAGAACGGCAGGCTGCCCGGAAAGCCCGGGATTTTGCCAAAGCCGATGCCATCCGTGACGAACTGGCCGCCAAGGGGATCATCCTGGAAGACACGCCCCAGGGCGTACGGTGGAAGAGAAAGTGAGATACGAACAGTATCAGCGGCTCCTGGACCATGTGCTGCATACCTGCGGCACCCCGCAGACCCTGCCGGAACCCCGGCTGATCCACCCGGTGGAACTGGCTTATATCGGGGATGCGGTGTTTTCCCTGTATGTGCGGATGCGGCTTTTGCCTGTAAGCAGCCATGTGCAGGTGCTCCACGACCTGGCCAGCCGGATGGTATCCGCGGTGATGCAGGCCAAAGCCATGGATGATATGGAAGAAGCCGGGATCCTGACGGAAGAGGAAGCCCAGATCGCCCGGCGGGGCCGGAACACCAAAAGCACGGTGCCCAAAAGTGCCAGTGTCCGGGAATACCGCCAGGGCACGGCTTTCGAGGCCCTGATGGGCTACCTGTACCTGACGGACCGGAAGGACCGGCTCCAGGAACTGATGGACCGGTCCTTTGAGCTGATCCGTCAGGCCATGGAGGACGAAAGGAAACAGAAAAAGAAATGATGCATGTAAAACTGCTCCGCTATACCCCCGAACCGGACCGGACCGTGGCCATGAGCGCCCGGCTCTGCTATTCTCCCATCGGGGCAGCGGAACTGGAAACCAAGATGACCGACCAGGAAGTGGCCAGCCTGGTGCGCCGGCTGGGCCAGATGGGGCACACCTCCACCTTTGAGCATGTAAGCTTCACCTTTGCCATCGAAGGGGTGTCCCGGGTGCTGACCCATCAGCTGGTGCGCCACCGGATCGCTTCCTACAGCCAGCAGAGCCAGCGGTATGTGAAGGAACACGATTTCGAGACCATCCTGCCGCCTACCCTGGCAGCCCGGCCGGAATGCAAGAAGGAATTTGAGGACCTGTGCAGCCGGATCCAGGAGCTGTACAACAAATGGACGGAGGCAGGGGTGCCTGCGGAAGATGCCCGGTACATCCTGCCCAACGCGGCGGAAACCAAGATCGTGGTCACCATGAACGCCCGGAGCCTGCTCCATTTCTTCCAGCTCCGGTGCTGCGCCAGGGCCCAGTGGGAGATCCGGGCCCTGGCCTGGGAAATGCTCCGGCAGGTGAAGGAAGTGGCTCCCATCCTCTTTGAGAAGGCCGGCCCCACCTGCGACAGCGACCGGATCTGCCACGAAGGGAAAATGAGCTGCGGCCGGCTGGAAAAACTCCTGGCCCAGGACGCCGCCAAAGCTGCTGAAAAGAAGGCGTAACCGGCCATGGGGTACAAACCGATTGAAGAGATCCAGCAGGAGACCCGTCAGTGGGATTTCATCAAAGGGCTGCCGGACCAGGTGGGAAAGTTCACCAAGAAACTGGTGGACACCATCGACGGCCAGGTGCTCACCATCTGCCGGTATGAAGCTCCGGAACTCCGGGCCAAGCTGGATATCATCTACACTTCCGAGACCTTCGACTATATCGTGGTCCACACCATGGGGATGAATTCCTACCGGGACATCCGGTTCATCTACAAGGACAAGGATGTGTTCGCCAAAAACGTCCAGGCCTACCTGCCCGGGATCCTCCACAGCATGGAAGAACCCACCAGCGTGAACCTGGGAGAGCAGGTGGCGGAACACGGGATCCTGACCTGGGACTACGGGAACCATCTGCCGAAAAAGATCGGCCCCTTTGAACTGTACATCAAACCCGCCAACGCCATCGAGCACATCAACGGGTCCATCATCATGATCGACTATTCCAACTTCGACCGGATGGACCAGCTGATCATCATGTACAACCGGCTGCGGGACCAGTTCTTCGGGGAAGTGAAGATCAACTCCGTATTCCACGCCTCCATGGATTTCGACAGCAAAAATCTCAAGGAGCTGGAAGGCAAACTGAAAGAACACCTGGAAGAAACCCTGAAAAAGGTGGACCAGGCAGATCATACCATTTGACCGGAGAAGGAGAAAAAAGTCCTTGACTTTTTTCTCCTTCTCTCGTATACTATACAAGTCGGCGCTTGAAGAAGACGCCGCAACGGCCCAGTAGTTCAGTTGGTTAGAATGCCGCCCTGTCACGGCGGAGATCGTCGGTTCGAGTCCGTCCTGGGTCGCCAATGCCTCGGTAGCTCAGTTGGTAGAGCAAAGGACTGAAAATCCTTGTGTCCGCAGTTCGATTCTGCGCTGAGGCACCATTTCTTCAAGCGGAAGTAGCTCAGTGGTAGAGCATCACCTTGCCAAGGTGGGGGTCGCGAGTTCGAATCTCGTTTTCCGCTCCAATTTTTTATGGCGACGTAGCCAAGCGGTAAGGCAGAGGTCTGCAAAACCTTTATCCCCAGTTCGATTCTGGGCGTCGCCTCCAAATGAAGTAAAAGGAGCTGTTGCATGCGCAACAGCTCCTTTTTTACAGAAAGGAATCCCCATGCACTTCGAACGCCATTATGACCGTACCTATGCCCGGCTGACCCGGCCTTTCCGGGGCCGGCCCTGGGCTGTCCGGGGGCTTTTTCTTCTGAACGGGGCTCTGGTGGTGCTGATGTACATCGCCTATCCTCTGCTCCTGTGGCAGCTCTATACCCAGGGGGGAATGGCCAGCCCCGGCCTCCGGAAGGCCTTCTGGATCCCGGCCATTTCTTTCCTGCTCCTTACCCTGGTCCGCAGCAGGATCAACCGGCCCCGGCCCTATGAGGCCTGGCCCATTACCCCCCTGATCCCTCGGAACAAACAGGGGGAATCCTTCCCCAGCCGCCATGTGTTTTCCTCCACCATCATCGCCATGACGTATCTGTACTTTCACCCGCCGGTGGGGGCAGCTTTCCTCCTGGTGAGCCTTATCAGTGCCCTGGTGCGGGTGTTGGCCGGAGTGCACTATCCCACTGATGTGGGGGCGGGGATGGTGGTGGGGGTTATAGCTGGATTGGCTTTGTGGGGCTGACGCATAACCCCTGGGCGCCATAGCGGGCCATCTGCTTTGTCAGGCGGAATTTGGAAGCCGGGCATGTACCACTTTGTACTATGCCCAACTTCCAAATTCCGCCTTTCGCGCATCTGACCCACTCTGACGCCCAGGGAAAAGGTCGAAAGGTGGGGTGTTTTCGCGCATCTGGGGCCTTCTTGTGTGCAGGGAAGGGGGTTGCCCGGAGGGCCGCCGACCGTTGACACATACCCGGTTTCATCGGGCTTGTTGCCATTTTCCCCGTGGGGTGCTATAATAAATAAGAAAACTGAGGCAGACCTTAGAGAGTGGGTATTTGATACCCGCTCTTTCGTTTACTAGGAAGAAAAAAGCAGAGGTGCCTGAATGGACAAAAAGAAAATCACCGAACGGGTTACGGAACTGGTCTCTCCTATTGTGGAGGCGGCCGGTCTGGAACTGGTGGATGTGGAGTACGTGCGGGAACGGGACTGGTTCCTGCGGGTCTTCATCGACAAAGAGGGCGGCATCGACATCGATGACTGCTCGGCGGTCAGCAATGCTCTGGCCAAGAAGCTGGACGAGGAGGACTTCATCAAGGAGAAGTACTACCTGGAAGTCTCTTCTCCGGGGATCGACCGGCCCCTGAAAAAGGACAAGGACCTGGAAGCCCACTATGGCAAGAAAGTGGACCTGGCCTTCTTTGCTCCTTATGAAGGGAAGAAGCAGCTGACGGCGGTGCTGAAAAGCCACGACGCCGAAAAGCTGGTGCTGGAAGACGCCAAAAAGAAAGAACTGGCCATCGACCGGAAGCTGATCGCTTCGGTCCGGCCCCATATCGATTTTTAAAGGATACAACTGTTAAGGAGGAATTTTGAAGTGAATGCGGATTTCGTGAAAGCCATTGCGCTCCTGGCCAAGGAGAAAAGCATTTCTCCCGACGTACTGTACAGTGCAGTGGAGGAAGCCCTGATTACCGCTTACAAGAAAAACTACGGTTCTGCCCAGAATGTACGGGTTTCCATGCATAAAGAAACCGGGGAGATCCATGTCTATGCCCGGAAGAACATTGTGGAGGAAGTCACGGATCCCACTACGGAAATCAGCCTGGAAGACGCCCAGAAGCTGAATCCCCACTACCAGGCCGGGGATATCCTGGAAACGGAAGTGACCCCCAAGAACTTCGGCCGGATCGCCGCCCAGAACGCCAAGCAGGTGATCGTCCAGCGGATCCGGGAAGCGGAACGGGGGATGGTGTACGAACGGTATTCTGACCGGGAAAACGACATTGTCACCGGTACCGTCCAGCGGATCGAAGGCCACAATGTGTTCATCGACCTGGGCACGGCGGAAGGCCTGCTGCTGCCCAACGAACAGATCCCTCATGAAACCTACGACTACCATCAGCGGCTGAAATGCTATGTGGTGGAAGTGAAGAAGACCACCAAGGGTCCCCAGATCATCCTGTCCCGGACCCATCCCGGCCTCCTGAAGCGGCTGTTCGAACTGGAAGTGTCCGAAATCCAGGATGGCACCGTGGTCATCGACAGTGTGGCCCGGGAACCGGGGATGCGCAGCAAGATCGCCGTCCACAGCACCAATCCCAGCGTGGATCCGGTAGGGGCCTGTGTGGGACCCAAGGGCATGCGGGTACGGGCCATTGTGGACGAACTCCGGGGAGAAAAAATCGACATTGTGAAATACAGTGAAGATCCGGAAGAATATGTGGCCAACGCCCTGTCCCCCTCCAAGGTGGTTTCCGCCCGGGCGGACAAGGATGAAAAGATCTGCCGGGTGGTGGTCCCTGACTACCAGCTGTCCCTGGCCATCGGCAAGGAAGGGCAGAACGCCCGTCTGGCCGCCAAACTCACCGGCTGGAAGATCGACATCAAGAGCGAATCCCAGGCGGCTGGTGCAGAAGCTGCCCAGGCTCAGGAAGCCCCTGAGGAAAGTGGTGAGGACGCATGAAAGTAAAGAAGATTCCCCAGCGGACCTGCATCGGCTGCGGGGAAATCCACAATAAGAAGGAAATGGTCCGGATCGTCCGGTCTCCGGAAGGAGCCGTGAGCCTGGACCGTTCCGGGAAGAAACCGGGCCGGGGTGCCTATGTGTGCCCCCAGGCTTCCTGCATCGAAAAGGCCTTCCAGAGCAAAGCCCTGGAAAGAGCCCTGCAGGTGAAGGTTTCTCCGGAAACGAAGGAAGCATTGCTGGCGGAGCTCACCCATGAAAACGGATGAACAGCTCTGCTTTGCCCTGAGTCTGGCGCAGAAGGCCGGGAAGCTGGCATCCGGCGATCAGGGCGTATGGGACACGCTGAAAAAAGGCCGTGCCCGTTACGTGCTGATTGCCGCTGATGCCTCGCCCCGTACGGTGGAGAAGATCCAGCGCTGGTGCGATGCCGGGAAGATCCCTTACGGGAAGATCCTGGACCGTGCCCGGCTGGGTGCCGCCATCGGAAAAGCGCCCCGGGCGGCTGTGGTCCTGATGGATGACAACTTCCGGAAGATGATGGGCTTTTGACTATGGAGGTGTGCGGATGACAAAATACAGAATCTATGAGATCGCCAAAGAATTGAACCTGGACAACAAAAAGGTACTGGGGTTCCTGGCTGACCATAAAATCACGGTGAAGAACCACATGAGCACGGTGGAAGCCGGGGTCCGGGACATGATCGTCAAGGGCCTGAAGAACAACCAGGGTGCCGTGAAGGCGGCTGCCCAGAAGGTCCAGGAAAAAGTGACCCAGGCAGCGGCTCCGGTAGCGGCCAAAGTGGCCCAGGTAAAGAGCGATGTGGCGGTGGGCAAAGCGGCCATCCAGGCCCATCATGCGGCCCAGGCCCAGCAGAAGGAACAGAACCGGAACAGCCAGCGTCCGGAAGGCCGGAACGACCGGAATGACCGGAGAAACGACAGTCGTCCGGAAAACCGGTCCAACGACCGGAACCATGGTCAGAACCGGAACGACCGGAGAAACGACCGTCCCCAGAACGGCCAGAACCAGAACCGGGACAACGGCCGCCGGAACGACCGTCCCCAGAATGGCCAGAACCGGAACGGGAACGGCAGCGGGAACAGCCGGTTCAGCCACAACGACCGGAACAACGGCCAGAACCGGAACGGAAACAATGGGAACAACAACCGGAACAAGCCCCAGAACAACCGGGGCGGGAAAGCCGGTGCCCCCATCAACGGCAACAGCGCCCATGCCGGCAAGGATATGGGCAAACGGAACGGCAGCCACAACCATCAGGAAAAACGGGAGAAAATCAAGGGCTCTTACGCCACCCGGGAGGACCGTCCTACCCGCAGTGCTGATCATATGATGAAAAACCATAAACACAAAAACAACAATAACAACAACCGGAACGCTGCTCCTGCCAGAAAGACCGAAGTGGTCCGTCCCACCAGCGTGGAAGTGGGAGAAAGCATCAGCGTGAAGGATTTCGCCAAGCTCCTGTGCCGGGACGTGAACGAAGTGATCAAAAAGCTGTTCATGCTGGGCAAGATGGTCACCATCAACCAGGAAATCGACCATGAAACCGCTGAACTGGTGGGCATGGACTTCAACTGCGAAATCAAGGAACCGCCTCCTGAAGCGGATCCCACGGAAGTGCCGGAAGTGGAAGACGACCCGGTTCTGCGGGTGCCCCGTCCTCCTGTGGTGACGGTTATGGGCCACGTGGACCACGGCAAGACCTCCCTTCTGGATGCCATCCGGAAAACCAACGTAACCGCCCGGGAAGCCGGCGGGATCACCCAGCACATCGGTGCTTACCGGGTGGTGTGCCAGGGCAAGCCCATTGTGTTCCTGGATACTCCCGGCCACGAAGCCTTTACCGCCATGCGTGCCCGGGGGGCCCAGGTGACGGATATCGCCGTGCTGGTGGTGGCCGCTGACGACGGGGTAATGCCTCAGACCATCGAAGCCATCAACCATGCCAAGGCCGCCAAGGTGCCTATTATCGTGGCCATCAACAAAATCGACAAGGAAGGGGCCAACCCGGACTTTGTCATGCAGCAGCTGTCCGAACACGGACTGATCCCGGAAGCCTGGGGCGGGGACACCATCATGGTTCCCGTATCTGCCCGGCAGAAGACCGGTATCTCCGACCTGCTGGAAATGATCCTGCTGGTGGCTGAAATGCAGGATCTGAAAGCCAACCCCAACCTGCCTGCCCACGGCACCATCATCGAAGCCAAACTGGACAAGGGCAGAGGGCCTGTGGCCTCCGTGCTCATCGACCGGGGGACCCTGCACATCGGGGATTCCATCCTGGCCGGCACCTGCTACGGGAAGGTCCGTGCCATGGTCAACGACCGGGGCGAAAAGGTGAAGAAGGCGCTGCCTTCCACCCCTGTGGAAGTGCTTGGGCTTAATGACGTGCCGGAAGCCGGGGACATCATGGACGCCTGTGACGAACATGTGGCCCGGACCGTGGCGGAAAAACGCCTGGCCAAGCAGAAGATGGAAGAACAGAAGAAGGCCAAGGTTTCCCTGGACGATATTTTCAACCGGATCCAGGAAGGGGAACTGAAGGACCTGAACATTGTGGTGAAGGCCGACGTACAGGGCACCATCCAGGCCCTGGAACAGGCACTCACCAAGATCAAGAACGATGAAGTGAAAGTGGTCATCGTCCATTCCGGGGTAGGGGCCATCAACGAATCCGACGTGATGCTGGCTTCCGCCGCCAACGCCCTGATCATCGGCTTCAACGTCCGTCCGGATGCCAATGCCCGGAAGACCGCCGAACAGGAAAAGGTGGACATCCGCACCTACCGGGTCATCTACGATGCCCTGAACGATGTGGAAGCCGCCATCAAGGGGATGCTGGCTCCCAAATTCAAGGAAAAGATCATCGGCCATGTGGAAATCCGGCAGGTGATCCCCATCAACAAGATGCTGATTGCCGGTGCCTATGTGAAGGACGGGAAGATCACCCGGTCTGCCAAAGTGCGGCTGGTCCGGGACGGCATCGTGATCCACGAAGGGGAACTGGATTCCCTGCGCCGGTTCAAGGACGATGTGAAGGAAGTGGCGGCCAACTTCGAATGCGGGCTGACCCTGGCCGACTACCGGGATATCAAGGTGGGCGACCAGCTGGAAGTCTACACCATGGAAGAAGTGGCGGCAGAATAAGGAGGGACCATGTCCAAACTTCGTGCGGAAAAACTCCAGGCGCTGATCAAGCAGGAAATGAGCAACATGCTGATCCGGGACGTAAAGGATCCCCGGGTGAAGTTCGTTACCATTACCGGCGTGGAAGTGAGCAACGACCTGAGCTACGCCAAGATCTATGTAAGCCTCTACGGCAGCGAGGAACAGCAGGCGGCAGCCTGGAAGGGCCTCCAGTCCGCCCTGGGCTTCTTCCGTCGGGAAATCGCCCGGCGGATCGATCTGCGGGTGGCTCCGGTGCTCAGTTTCCACAAGGATACTTCCATGGAATACAGCGCCCATATTGAATCCATCCTTCATGAGCTGAAGAAAGAAGAGCATCATGAGTAAGGCACTGGATCTGAAAGAAACCTGGCAGCTGCTCATGAGCGTCCAGGACCTGGTGCTGGTGAGCCATGTGGGGCCTGACGGGGATACCCTGGGCTCCACCCTGGGCCTGGCCCGGGCCCTGCGCCAGGCGGGGAAAAAGGTGCGGCTGCTGGTGGATGATATCCTGCCGGCGGTGTACCAGTTCCTGCCCGGGCTGGATGCCTATGAACAGCCCAAACAGGGGGAGAAGATCCATTGCGATCTGACGGTGGTGGTGGATGCTTCTTCCAAGGACCGGATGGGGGAGGCGGAAGAATGCCTTTCCGCGCCGATCCTGAACATCGACCATCACGTGTCCAACACTCGGTATGCGGATTATCTGCTGCTGGATGACCAGGCGGCGGCCACCGGGGAGATCATGTATCTGATGCTGGAAGAGAACGGGGTGCCCGTGGACCAGGAACTGGCCACGGACCTGTACACGGCCATTGTCACCGACTGCGGCTATTTTAAGTACGCCAACACCACCCCCCGCTGCATGCGGGTGGGGGCGGACCTTTTGGCCCTGGGGGTGAAGCCCAACGAGATTTCCGACCAGCTGGAACTGAAGGCCCGGAATTCCGTGGAGCTGCTGGCCAAGGTACTGCCCAGCCTGAGCTTCTATGCAGGAGGGAAGATCGCCACCCTGGAGGTGCCCCTGGCCCTCTATGACAAGACCGTTTCCACCGAAAGCTTCATCTACCATCCCCGGTACATTGCCGGGGTGGATGTGGCAGTGCTGTTCAAGCAGGTGGAACCCCGGTCCACCCGGGTGAGCATGCGGTCCAAACAGGTGGATGTGAGCAAGGTGGCGGTGGCCTTCAACGGCGGGGGACACCCCAAAGCCGCCGGCTGCACCATCGGGCTGCCTCTGGAAGAAGCCAAGAAGGCTCTCCTGGAAGCTCTGGAAAAGGCCCTGGAGGAACTGTGATGGACGGGATTTTCAACGTACTCAAACCACCGGGCATGACCAGCCATGATGTGGTGGGGGCCCTGCGGAAAATCCTCAACATGAAGAAAATCGGCCACGGGGGCACCCTGGATCCTCTGGCTGCCGGGGTACTGCCGGTGTTCACCGGCACTGCCACCCGGTTCCTGGAATATGCGGCCCATGAGGAAAAAAGCTACCGGGCAGAACTGACCTTCGGGTTCCAGACCGATACCGGGGATACGGAAGGGAAGGTCATTGCCCAAAGTCCCGTGCGTCCGCTGACGGATGAGGAAATCGAAGCAGCCCTGGCTTCCTTCCGGGGAGAGGGGACCCAGATCCCGCCCATGTATTCCGCCATCAGCGTAGGGGGCACCAAGCTGTACAAGCTGGCCCGGCAGGGCATCGAAGTGAAGCGGGAGCCCCGGCCCATTACCCTCTATGAACTGGAAAAGGTGGACTATACCGGGGACACCCTGGTGTTCGACGTGACCTGTTCCAAGGGCACCTTCATCCGGACCCTCTGTGAGGATCTGGCGGAAAAGCTGGGGATGAAGGGGACCATGAGCTTCCTGCTCCGGCGGAAGGCCGGGGTGTTTACCCTGGAAGAGTCCCATACCCTGGAAGAGATCGCCGCCGACCCGGAAGGGTGCTGCACCGGGGTGGAAACGGTACTGGCGTCTTTCCCCAAACTGGTGGTGAACAACCTCCAGGGCCGGCGGATCGCCCAGGGGGTGGCCACCACCTTGCCCGGGATCCATGACGGTACCCTGTACCAGCTGTGGACCCGGGAGGGGCTCCTGGTGGGCGTGGCCAAAGCTGTGGACGGCCGGCTCCGGCCCCACAAGATCATCCACATCCCTGACGTGGAAACAAGGACGGAAGATAGACCATGAAACTGATTACATCGCTGGACGAACTGCACAGCGCCCATCTGCTGCCTTCTGCGGCGGCACTGGGGACCTTTGACGGGGTCCACCGGGGCCACCAGGAGGTGATCGGGACCACCCGGCTCTATGCCCGGGAGCACCATCTCCAGCTGATGGTCTTTACCTTCAGCACCCATCCCCTGGCCAGCCTGAAGCCGGAGCTGGAACCGCCCCGGCTGCTGGACAATCCCGCCAAGGAAAAGCTCATGGTGGAACTGGGGGTGGACATCCTGGTGAACATCCCCTTTACCCGGGAACTGGCGGCCATGAGTGCCGACGCGTTCCTCCAGATGCTGGTGGACTGCGGGGTGAAGGCTGTGGGCATCGGGGACAATTTCAGCTTCGGTGCCGGAGGCAAGGGGAATGTCCGCCTTTTGAAGACGGAACACAGCCGGTTCGGGCTCACCATCCTGTCCCGGCCTCTGCTGAAGCAGGACGGGCTGGTGGTGAGCAGCACCAACATCCGGAAGGCCATCGCCGAAGGCCGGGTGGAGCTGGCGGCCCAGATGCTGGGACGGCCTTATGCCATCCGGGGCCAGGTGGTGCCCGGAGATCACCGGGGACGGCTGCTGGGGTTCCCTACGGCCAACCTGAAGATCCTGGGCCAGCATTTTGCCGTGCCTGCCTTCGGGGTGTACGCCGGCCGGGTACTGGTGGCAGGGCAATGGTATGACGCCATGGTGAACGTGGGGGACAATCCCACCTTTGCCAACCAGGAAGCCCGCCTGGAAGCCCATCTGTTCCGGTTCGAAGGGGATCTCTACGGCCGGGAGGTGCTGGTCCAGCTGGTGGCCCGGCTCCGGGGAGAAGAAAAATTCCCTGACCTGGACCGGCTCCAGGAACAGCTCCGGAAGGACGCCCGGAATGCCCAGAGCCTTTTGGCCATGGAGGAAGAATCCACCGGCCGGAAGGGCTGAACAGAAAGATTGAGAAATAAATGGAAAAATCCCTTGCACAAAGGGAGCATCCATGATATTATATTTTGGTAAAGCTTATTGGTGGAGGTGAGAACATGCCGAATATTAAGTCTTCCATTCGTAGTGTCAAG
This sequence comes from Acidaminococcus sp. HCP3S3_G9_1, assembly GCF_052122455.1. Taxonomy (NCBI): domain Bacteria; kingdom Bacillati; phylum Bacillota; class Negativicutes; order Acidaminococcales; family Acidaminococcaceae; genus Acidaminococcus; species Acidaminococcus sp. HCP3S3_G9_1. Next base: position 77,458 of record NZ_JBQKCH010000005.1, read on the forward strand.
ACTGATGCCGAACGGCGCGCTGCCAATGGCCCGGTGAAAGCTGAAATCCGCAGCACCGCACGCAAGGTTGAAGCTTTTGCTGCTGCAGGATCCAAAGAAGAGGCCCAGGCCACTTTGAAAGTAGCAGCGAGCTTATTAGATAAAGCTGCTCGGAAAGGCACGGTGAACAAAAAAGCCGCAGCCCGCAAGAAATCCCGTTTAGCTAAGAAAGTCAACGCAGTAAAATAAGGCTGAACAGCAGGAAGGCTGACAACTTCGGTTGCCGGCCTTTTTTGTTGCGTGTGGAAGGGTCTCCCCATACATGGTATAATAAAGTATTGAAACATCTCCGCCTGTTTTCCAGGCGTTGACAGAAAGTGAGAGAATCCATGGCAAAACGTGATCATATTCGAAATTTTTCCATTATCGCCCATATCGACCACGGCAAATCCACCCTGGCCGACCGGCTCATTGAAATGACCGGGACCCTGTCCAAACGGGAAATGGAGGACCAGATCCTGGACTCCATGAGCCTGGAACGGGAACGGGGCATCACCATCAAGGACCAGGCAGTCCAGCTGGACTACAAGGCCAAGGACGGGAATGACTACATCCTGAACCTGATCGACACCCCGGGGCATGTGGACTTTACCTATGAAGTTTCCCGGGCCCTGGCGGCCTGTGAGGGGGCGCTCCTGGTCATCGACGCCACCCAGGGCATCGAGGCCCAGACCCTGGCCAATGTGTACCTGGCCATGGACCACGATCTGGAGATCATCCCGGTGATCAACAAGATCGACCTGCCCAGCGCCGACGTGCCCCGGGTGGAAAAGGAAATCGAGGACATCCTGGGCATCGACAAAAGTGACTGTGTCCTGTGCTCCGCCAAAACCGGCCTGGGAGTGGACCAGGTGCTGGAAGCGGTGGTGAACCGGGTGCCGGCCCCCAAAGGGAACCCGGAAGCCCCTCTCCAGGCTCTGATCTTCGATTCCAAGTTCGATGCCTACAAAGGGGTCATGCTGTATGTGCGGGTGGTGAACGGCTGCCTGAAAAAGGGCATGTCCATCCGTCTCATGGCCACCGGCAAGGTCTATGACGTAACGGAAGTGGGAGTGTTCAAGCCGGCCATGGTCAACGTGCCGGAACTGGGAGAAGGCCAGGTGGGTTTCCTGGCGGCAGCCATCAAGACCGTCAAGGACGCCCGGGTGGGGGATACCATCACCGACAACAACCGGCCGGCCAAAGAGCCTCTGCCAGGGTACCGGAAGGCTACCCCCATGGTGTACTGCGGCCTGTATCCCATCGAGAACTCCGACTATGACAACCTCCGGGACGCCCTGGAAAAACTCCAGCTCAACGACGCTTCCCTGACCTTCGAGCCGGAAACCTCTTCCGCCCTGGGCTTCGGGTTCCGGTGCGGGTTCCTGGGTCTGCTCCACATGGACGTGATCAAGGAACGGCTGGAACGGGAATACGGCCTGAGCCTGATCACCACCGCCCCCAACGTTATCTACGAAGTGGTGAAGACCAACGGGGACATCGAAATGGTGGACAACCCTTCTCAGTTCCCCAACCCCACGGTGATCGAGCATGTGGAGGAACCTTTCGTGAACGCCACCATCATCGTGCCCAAGGACTTTGTGGGGCCGGTCATGGAACTGTCCCAGGAAAAGCGGGGAGAATACCAGAACATGACCTACCTGGACGAAACCCGTGTGATGATCCACTATGCCCTGCCCCTGTCGGAAATCATCTTCGACTATTTCGACCGGCTGAAAAGCGTGTCCCGGGGCTATGCTTCCCTGGACTATGAGCTCAGCGGCTACCGGCCTTCGGACATGGTGAAGGTGGATATCCTCCTGAACGGGGATCCGGTGGATGCCCTCAGCGCCATCGTCCATCGGGACCGGGCCCAGTACTGGGGCCGTGCCCTGGTGGAAAAGCTCCGGAAGCTGATTCCCCGGCAGCTGTTCGAAATCCCCATCCAGGCGGCCATCGGCAGCAAGATCATCGCCCGGGAAAACGTCAGCGCCCTCCGGAAGGACGTGCTGGCCAAGTGTTATGGCGGGGACATTACCCGGAAGCGGAAGCTGCTGGAAAAGCAGAAAGCCGGGAAAAAGCGCATGAAGCAGGTGGGCAGCGTGGAACTGCCTCAGGAAGCCTTTATGGCCATCCTGAAAATGGACGACAAATAACCGGTGAAAGGAGGGAGGGCCATGGTGACCCTGCAGAAATCCACCCAGGATCTGATCTGCCAGTCTCTCCGGAGCCGGATCGCCTCCGGTGATCTGGAACCGGGGACGGAACTGAAGCAGGTGGAACTGGCCAAGACCTACGGGGTGTCCCGGATGCCCATCCGGGAGGCCCTCCAGGGCCTGATGCTGGAAGGACTGGTGACCCGGCTCAGCAACCGGCACATGGTGGTGTCTTCCCATGCCCGGGAGATCCTGGAGAACCGGAAGGTGCCCCGGACTGAGGAAAATGAGGCTCCGGCACCGGAAGAAAAGGCGGCTGGTTCCCCGGCTTACCGGGTGGAGACGGAAACGATGCCGGAAACCATCGGGAAGATCCATCTCCTGCCGGCCCGGGAACAGGTGGCCTCCTATCTCCGGAAGGCTATTCTCCGCCGGGAAATCCCGGAAGGGAGCGTCCTGACCCTGGAAGAGACCGCCCGGCACATGGGGGTGTCCACCACCCCGGTCCGGGAAGCCCTCCAGCTGCTGGCCACCCAGGGGCTGGTGAAGCTGCGGCCCAACAAGGGGGCCGTGGTGCTGGGCATCGATGAAAAATCCATCCGGGACCATTTCGCCGTCCGGGAGATCCTGGAACGGGAAGCGGCGGCCCTGGCCGCCCGTCCCGGCAGCGACCTGCGGGAAGTGGAGCGGGTGTACGCCGGGATGCAGGAGTGCCTGGCCCAGCACCGGTACGCCGAATACAAGCACTACAACGAAAGCTTCCATATGGCCCTGTGGGAGGCCGCCGGGAATCCCAAACTGACCCAGATCCTGGCCAGCCTGTGGAACGGCCTGTCCCTGGGTTTCCTGGTGACGGAAACCGATTACGCCAAGATCTCCTTCTTCGAACACGAGCAGCTGATGGAAGCCCTCCGGGCCCACGACCCGGAAAGAGCCAAAAAGCTCATGGACGAACACATGAAACGGAGTATGGACAATATCCTCACCAACTACCGGGAGCAGGTGGGGAAGGGCGGGGGTGCGTGAGCGCCCCTTTTGAGTCGGCAGCCTGGAGTCGGGAGTCGGAAGCCTCAGGAAAGGATCCGCCTGGTTGGACGGATCCTCTCGATTATATGGAACCAGACTCGAAATCGACCTGGGATATCCTTTAATCCAAAGGTTCTACACATTCAAAAATTTGCCTGCAAATTTATCATTTGGCTTCAGACTCCAGACTTGAGCCGTTATGCGGCTCTACAGCTAGAGGCTGTTGCACGTTCTGTGCAACAGCCTCTTTTTGTATTTATGATATTATATCCAAATTTGTAGTCAAAAATCAGATAATTCCATAACCCCATTGACTCTTTCTGCCAATGGGGTTATAGTATCATCAAGAAATGGATACATTATCAAATATCAAAATTAATTCACGCGCGCAGGATTGATGGAGAACAAAGGAGGAGAAAACATAATGTCACCCATTGCCATTACTTTGACTTTGCTGGTACTGGTCATCATCCTGTTTGTCACTGAAAAACTTCCCCTGGCGGTTACGTCCATGATCGCCCTGATGGTTCTGGTCCTTACCGGGGTACTGAGCCCCAAGGATGCCTTTGCAGGCTTTGTGGACAGCAACCTGATCCTGTTCGTGGCCATGTTCGTCATCGGCGGTGCCTTTTTTGAAACGGGCATGGCCAACAAGGTAGGGGGCATCGTCACCCGGTTTGCCAAAACCGAACGGCAGCTGATCGTTTCCGTGATGCTGGTCACCGGCATCATGAGCGGCTTTTTGTCCAACACCGGTACGGCGGCCATCCTGATCCCCGTGGTCATCGGCATCGCATCCAAATCCGGTTTCGCCCGGTCCCGGCTGCTGCTGCCTCTGATTTTCGCGGCGGCCATGGGGGGCAACCTGTCCATCATCGGGGCCCCTGGTAACCTGCTGGGGAAAAGCGCCCTGGAAGCCATTGGCCAGGACATCAGCTTCTTCGAATACGGCTATGTGGGACTGCCCATCCTGCTGATCGGCACCCTGTTCTTTGCCACTGTAGGCTACCAGTTCCTGCCAGACCATCAGGCCAAAGCCGGAGAAAGCATCTATGACAAGGCTCCGGATTTCTCCCAGGTAGCTCCCTGGAAACAGAAAGTTTCCCTGATTGTCATGGTCCTTACCATTATCGCCATGATCTTCGAAAAACAGATCGGCATCAAGTTCTACCTGTCCGGTTGCATCGGGGCTCTGGTGCTGGTGACGGTGATCCTACTGCTCAGCTGCATCATGACCAACTTCATGAGCAACTTCGGCACGGCGGCCCTTTTGATCCCCATCAGCGTGAACATTTCCGAAGCCATGGGGGCTGACCCCAAGGCCGTGATCGTAGCCACTGTCATCGGTGCTTCCCTGGCCTTCGCCACTCCCATCGGGATGCCTGCCAACATGATGGTGTTCGCCCCCGGGGGCTACAATTTCAACGATTATGTGAAGGCCGGCCTTCCCATGGTGATCATCGGCTACATCGTCTCTCTTGTCCTGCTGCCCATCCTGTTCCCCTTCTATCCCTGATGGTACGGGAACATGTGAATAGAAAACAACCTGTGTGTTCAAGTATAAGGAGGAAATGAAAATGTCCAAAGAAGCCCAAGTCAAACAAATGACCGACATTATGGCCAAGTTCGTCGGCTACACCGCCAAGGTGCTGCCCGATGATGTGGCCGCCAAACTGAAGGAACTGGCCGAAAAGGAAACGGTGCCCATTGCCAAGCTGCTGTATGAAACCTACGCCAAGAACCAGAAGCTGGCCAAGGAACTGAACCGTCCTTCCTGCCAGGATACCGGCGTGCTCCAGTATTTCGTGAAATGCGGCACCAACTTCCCCCTCATCGGGGAACTGGAAGGGCTGCTGAAGGAAGCCACTGTACAGGCCACCTTCGCCACCCCCCTGCGCCACAACAGCGTGGAAACCTTCGATGAATACAACACCGGCAAGAATGTGGGGAAAGGGACTCCCACCGTGTTCTGGGAAATCGTGCCCGATTCCGACACCTGCGAAATCGACACCTACATGGCCGGGGGCGGCTGCACCCTGCCGGGCCACGCCATGGTGCTGATGCCCGGGGAAGGGTATGAAGGGGTCACCAAGTTCGTCCTGGAGCGGATGTACACCTATGGACCCAACGCCTGCCCGCCCTTCCTGGTGGGGGTAGGGGTGGCCACCTCTGTGGAAACCGCCGCTCTCCTGTCCAAAAAGGCTCTCATGCGTCCTCTGGGTTCCCACAATCCCAACCCCCGAGCTGCGGAAATGGAAAAACTCCTGGAAGAAGGCATCAACAAGATCGGTCTGGGGCCTCAGGGCATGACCGGCAGCGCTTCCGTACTGGGTGTACACATCGAAAACACCGCCCGGCATCCGTCCGCCATCGGGGTGGCTGTGAACATCGGCTGCTGGAACCACCGCCGGGGCCACATCATTTTCGACAAAGACCTGCATTACACCATCACTTCTCATAAGGGGGCTGAATTATAATGGCTAACAAAGTTGTGCTGCATACACCCATTAAATCCGAAGACATCGAGAACCTGAAAATCGGGGACATCGTCTATCTGACCGGCAAGATCACCACCTGCCGGGACGTGGCTCACCGCCGGCTCATCGAAGAAGGCCGGAAGCTGCCGGTGGACCTGGAAGGGGGCGCCATTTTCCACGCAGGCCCCATTGTCCGTCCCATTGAAGGCCAGGAAAACGCCTATGAAATGGTTTCCATCGGACCCACCACTTCCATGCGGATGGAAAAATTCGAAAAGGATTTCATTCCCCAGACCGGCGTGAAGCTGATCGTGGGCAAAGGGGGCATGGGCCAGGACACCATGGATGCCTGCCAGAAGTACAAAACCATCTTCTGTGTGTTCCCGGCCGGCTGTGCCGTGGTATCCGCCGTCCATTTCAAGAAGATCATCGACGCCCAGTGGAAAGACCTGGGGATGCCGGAAACCCTGTGGACCAGCGAAGTGGAAGAACTGGGGCCCCTGATCGTGGCTGTTGACACCAAAGGCGGCAACCTGTTCGAAGAAAACAAGAAGACCTACAAGAAACGGGCCGAAGAAGTATACGAGGAAATTATCCCCAACGTCCGGTTCATTAAATAAGCAACAAAAAAGGAGCTGCTGCACGTGCAACAGCTCCTTTTTTATGGTATCCTTATTCTTACAATGTGTGAAAAGGGGAATACTATGGATCGCATGAAAGGAAATCTGCTGCTGCTGCTGACGGCCCTGATCTGGGGCAGCGCTTTTGTGGCCCAGAGCGTGGGCATGGATTATGTGGGGCCCTTTACCTTCAACGCGGCCCGGAATCTTCTGGCCACCGGGGTGCTGGTGCCGGTGGTGCTGGCCTTTGGGGGAAAACGCCAGGGAAGCCTGTGGCAGCGGCTGAAGCCGGATGGAGTGACCCTGAAAGGGGGCCTTTGCTGCGGGCTGATCATGGGAATCGCCAGCAACCTCCAGCAGGTGGGCATCGCCCAGACCACCGCCGGGAAGGCCGGGTTCATCACCGCCCTGTACATTATCCTGGTGCCCATCCTGGGGCGCTTCCTGGGCCGGACGGTGCGGAAGATCATGCTGCTGTGCGTACCCATGGCTCTGGTGGGATTCTATCTCCTGTGCGTGAAGGGGGATTTCACCGTTTCGTTCGGGGATTTCCTGGTGTTCTGCTGTGCGGTGTTCTTCGCCCTCCACATCCTTTTTGTAGACCATTTCCTCCGGAAGGGAGCCAGCGGGGTGCGGGTGGCCTGGCTCCAGTTCGCCATGACCTGTCTTTTGTCCGCCCTGGGGGCCGGGATGTGGGAAAGTGTGCCGGCAGGGGGATTGGCCAGTGCCCTGTGGGCGGCCCGGTGGCCCCTTTTCTATACGGCGGGGCTCTCCAGCGGGGTGGCCTATACCCTGCAGATCATCGGCCAGAAATACACGGAACCCACCACCGCCACCCTGATCATGAGCCTGGAATCCGTGTTCGCCGTGCTCTCCGGCTGGCTGTTCCTGGGAGAAGTGATGACAGGACGGGAAATCGCCGGCTGCGTGCTGGTGTTCGTGGCGGTGCTGCTGGCCCAGGTGTGAGGGGGCTGCTGCAGAGACCGCAGGTCCCGTCAGCTGTCAACGGTCAGCGGCCGAAGAATCAATTTGCAGTCAGATTTTCAGGAATGGAAACGCAGCCTGCGGCTGCTAACCCACCACCATTGCGCAAGCGCAACGGTCCCCCGCCCTTGCAAAGGGCGGATATACGCTGGGGCTGGCGCCCATCGCTTTTTGTAAATACCAGGGCGCGAGCCCGCGTATTTTATCCGTCCTTTGCAAGGGCGGGGGACCAGCCGCAAGGCTGGTGGTGGGTTAGCAGCCCAAAGGGCTGCGTTTCTTTTCAAAAGAACCCGTCAGCCACGGGTTCTTTCCATCGGCCAGTGACCGGGGTTGTTCACACAACGTGCCACCTTAGTGTAAAATAGTTCTCGGTGAAATGAATAATCCATTATAAACTTGCAAAAAGAAAGACCTTCATCTTATAGTATAAGTCACGACACCAACACTATAGATAGGAAAAGGTCTTCCATGGATTTTACGGTCCCAGCAGTACTGAACTGGTGATGGGAACGGACCCAAAGTCCGCCCTGTGAGGGGCGGGGGACCAGCCGCAAGGCTGGTGGTGGGGGCATCGGCGACAGCCGATACTTCGCAGGACCGGCAGACAACAAGAAAGCGTATGGCAGGAGCAGGAATATGATGATTTCAGTTTTCGTTGCTGCATTCCCAGCCGATGAGCCCGTACCCCCGTCAAGGTATTCGGTCCTTTCAGGACCTCATGCCCCCACCACCGGGCAAGCCCGGTCCCCCGCCCCTGCAGGGCGGACTTGGCCTCCGGCCTTGCTGGTACTTTTTGCGGGTATACATCGATTCTCCCGGCGGAGAGCCCTCGCGGGTGTATGGGTATAGAAGTTTTGCCCTCTGGGCGGCCGGGACGGGTTTGCCTGCGGCGAAACCCCTACATCGTTGGGGTCAGAGATTCGTACATCTGGCGAGTCGCCGGTTGTGCGGCCTCTACGGGCCCATGCTCTTCACTCTGCACTCTGCACTCTTCACTTTCGGACATGGATGAATAACTATACTGTGATGAAGGTTTTACTGAGAACTTGTTGACACATACCGGTTCTGGCGGTACCCTTGAAATTTCTGCCTTTTTCGCGTATAATTAAAGAGATTTCTTATGCTTTTGAATCTTAACGTTGGGAGATGTGCATGACTGCATGAATAAAGTCGTACTCACTGCTGTTGTCTTTTCTTCGCTGACTGTGTCCGTATCTGCCTCTGCAGCCGGTATGGCCCGCCGTGCCGTGCCTTTTAACTATGGCGCTCGTGCGTCTTCTGCTGCATCGGCAAGGGCTTCCAGCAATCCGGGCTACCGGGTTTCCACCATGGAAAACCGGAGGAAGGCTTTGTCCTATACGCCTATTTCCACCAAGCAGGCCTATGCCTGGCGTCGGGATTTCGGCAAAAGCAACCTGCGGAAGTGGAGCAGCACCGAGGGGATGGATACTCCCTGGCGGAGCAACAGTACTACGGATACGGCTCATTTCAAAGCCTCCACGGTGGCCTTCCTGGACCATCTGAATGAGCTGGCCCGGCGGAACGGAGTCACCTTTGTGATCACCGGCGGGGCGGAACGGGGCTACCATGCGTCCGGCACTTATTCCCACGAAAACGGATACAAGGTGGACATTTCCGATGAAGGCGCCATGTGGGGGTCCAAGTCCTTCAAGGTGCTCCATATGGCGTTGGCGCCCTTCAAGCACCAGATTACCCACGAACTGGAAAATGCCCATTACGACATTACCATTTATCCCTACAATTACCGGGGACGGTATTCCTGGGGGTATAAATACTGAATTGGAGAGGGGCTGTTGCACGTGCAACAGCCCCTTCTTTTACGAAAGGACCCAACATGACCAAATGTACTCTTTGTCCCCATGAATGTGGGGTGGAACGGCCGGAGACTTCCGGGGACCCCGGGCAGCTGGGGTGGTGCCGGATGCCCTGGCGGCCCCGGGCAGCACGGGCGGCCCTGCATCTTTGGGAGGAACCCTGTATCAGCGGCACCTCCGGAGGCAGCGGCACGGTGTTCTTTTCCGGCTGCACTCTCCAGTGCGTGTTCTGCCAGAACAGCGAAATCAGCAGCGGGGGAAAGGGCTGGGAAGTGACCGCCGACGACCTGCGGCGGATCTACCAAAATCTCATCGCCCAGGGGGCCCACAACATCAACCTGGTGACTCCCACCCATTTCCTTCCCACCATCCTGGAATCCCTGGAGCCGAAGCTGCCGGTGCCGGTGGTGTACAACTGCGGGGGCTATGAAAAGGTGGAGACCCTCCGGAGGCTGGAGGGGAAGGTGCAGATCTACCTGCCGGATCTGAAATACGTCAGCGAAGAAGCGGCCTGGCGGTACAGCCATGCAAAGGATTATTTCGCCGTGGCCACGTCAGCCATCCGGGAAATGTTCCGGCAGACCGGGCCTTACGAAATGGATGAGGGAACCGGGCTCCTGAAAAAAGGGGTGATCATCCGGCACATGATCCTGCCGGGGCTTTTGGAAGACAGCAAGCGGATCATCGACTGGGTGGGGTCCAATTTCGGCCCGGGCCAGGTGCTGTTCAGCCTGATGCGCCAGTATGTGCCCTGCGGCCTGGCCAAAGAGGGAAAGTATCCGGAAATCGGCTGGCCCCTGACCGAAGAAGAATACCAGGAAGTGGAGGACTACCTGTTCCAGAGCCCCATCGAGGACGGGTTCGTCCAGGAAGCCAGTTCTGCCGACAGCCAGTTCATCCCGGCCTTCGACGGGACGGGGGTGAAGGGGGAATGAAGGACCCGGCTGCGGGCTGTGACCCCTTCTTGACCATTTCCCGCTGACAATGCTATAATGAAACGGACAGATCATGTGACTGACGGAAGTGGGTTTACCCACAGGGAGCATGGTCGTAGAATGCCGACCGTCTGGGCACCTGCTGTGGCCCGGGGTCGGCTTTTTCTTTTGACCTTAAGGAGGAATCTTTCATGAAAGAACTGAAACTGAAGTATGGCTGCAATCCCAACCAGATCCCGGCCCGGATCTATATGCAGAGCGGGGCGGAACTGCCCATTACGGTGCTCAACGGCAGACCCGGGTACATCAACTTCCTGGATGCCTTCAACAGCTGGCAGCTGGTGCGGGAACTGCGGAGAGCCACCGGTCTGCCGGCAGCTGCTTCCTTCAAACATGTAAGCCCGGCCGGGGCGGCTGTGGGCCTGCCTCTGACGGATACCCTGAAGAAGATCTACAGCGTGGAAGGCATGGACCTGTCCCCTCTGGCCAGTGCCTATGCCCGGGCCCGCGGGGCGGACCGGATGAGTTCTTTCGGGGATTTCGTGGCTCTGTCCGACGTGTGCGACAAATCCACCGCCCTGGTGCTCCAGCATGAAGTGTCCGACGGGGTCATTGCGCCCGGGTACGAACCGGAAGCCCTGGAAATCCTGTCCGCCAAGAAAAAGGGCAAATACAATGTGATCCAGATCGACCCGGCCTATGAACCGGAAGAACTGGAAACCAAGCAGGTCTTCGGCATCACCTTTGAACAGAAACGGAACAACGACCATATTACGGAAGACCTGCTCCAGAACCGGCCTACGAAGAACAAGGAAATCCCGGAAGCAGCCCGGCGGGATCTGCTGATCGCCATGATCACCCTGAAATACACCCAGTCCAACTCCGTATGCTATGTGAAGGACGGCCAGACCATCGGCGTGGGCGCCGGCCAGCAGTCCCGGATCCACTGCACCCGTCTGGCCGGGGACAAAGCGGACAAATGGTGGCTGCGCCAGAGCCCCAAGGTGCTGAACCTGCCCTTCCGGGCGGATATCCGGAAACCGGACCGGGACAACACCATCGACGTGTACACTTCTGACGACTGGGAAGATGTGCTGGCTGACGGGGTATGGGAAAACTTCTTTACGGAAAAACCGGAACCCATGACCCGGGAAGAACGGAAGGCCTGGATTGCCAAGAACACCGGGGTAGCCCTGGGTTCCGACGCCTTCTTCCCCTTTGGGGACAACATTGAACGGGCCCACCGGAGCGGGGTGGAATACATCGCCCAGACCGGCGGCAGCATCCGGGACGACAATGTGATTGCCACCTGCGACAAATACAACATCGCCATGGCCATGACGGGAGTACGGCTGTTTCATCATTGATGGGGAGGGTGCTGTTGCTTATGCAACAGCACCTATTTTTTTAAACATTTTTCCACAAAACTGTTGACAGCCATTATAAAAGGCTCTATAATAAGCACCATCAAGTTCAAAAGTGTAACCAACAATGACTGCGAAGGAAAGAAGATCAGAAAGGGAATTCACAGAGAGTCGACATTTGCTGGGAGTCGATAGTTCGCTTCTGAATGATAACTGGTTCCAGAGTCGTCCGGGTGATAAGTAGTCCGGAACGGGAGGTCCCGTTACAGACCTTAGCCTTATACTTGCTTGAGTAAGAGGTGAAAGGGCCGGCTTTTTGGCTGGCTGAATCAGGGTGGTACAGCGTGGAATTATTTGCCTCGCCCCTAGAGAAAACAGGGGACGGGGATTTTTTTATGACCGCCTCGAAAATCCAAGGAGGAATTCATTATGCATAAGCCCATTAAAAAGTACATTCCCTTCCAGGGAGTCAGCCTGCCGGACCGTACCTGGCCGGACAAGACCATCACCAAGCCCCCCATCTGGTGCAGCGTGGACCTGCGGGACGGGAACCAGGCCCTGGTGACCCCCATGCAGCTGGAAGAGAAGCTGCTGCTGTTCACCACCCTGGTGAAGATCGGTTTCAAGGAAATCGAAGTAGGGTTCCCTTCCGCTTCTGATACGGAATATGAAATCCTCCGGACCCTGATCGAGGACAACTACATCCCCGATGACGTGACCATCCAGGTCCTGGTCCAGGCCCGTCCGGAACTGATCAAAAAGACCTTTGAAGCGGTGAAGGGCGCCAAGAACGTGATCATCCACTTCTACAACTCCACTTCCACCCTCCAGCGGAAAATCGTGTTCCGGAAGGACATGGAAGGAATCACCAAGATTGCCGTGGACGGGGCCAAACTGATCCGGGAACTGACGGAAAAGGAAATCGCCAAAAGCGGCATGAACATCCGGTACGAATATTCTCCCGAAAGCTTCACCGGCACGGAAACCGACTATGCGGTGGAAATCTGTGAAGCGGTGATGGATACCCTGGGAGCCACCAAGGAAAAACCGGTGATCATCAACCTGCCTTCTACGGTGGAAATGTCCACCCCCAACACCTATGCGGACCAGATTGAATACTTCATCCGGCACCTGAAGGACCGGGACCGGGCCATTATCAGTGTCCATCCCCACAATGACCGGGGCGAAGGGGTGGCCGCCACGGAACTGGCCATGATGGCCGGTGCGGACCGGGTGGAAGGGACCCTGTTCGGCAACGGGGAACGGACCGGGAACGTGGACATCGTCACCCTGGCCCTCAACATGTACACCCACAATGTGGATCCCCAGCTGGACTTCTCCCACATCAACCGGATCAAACGGATCTGCGAAAGCGTCACCAAGATGAAAGTGGAACCCCGTCATCCCTACGCCGGGGAACTGGTCTTCACCGCTTTCTCCGGATCCCATCAGGATGCCATCCGGAAGGGCTTCAAGTACATGGCAGATACCAACAGCCGGTACTGGGAAGTTCCCTATCTGCCCATCAACCCGGCGGATATCCACCGGGAATATGAACCGGTGATCCGGATCAACAGCCAGTCCGGCAAGGGCGGCGCCGCCTTTGTAATGCAGCAGGCAGTGGGGTATTACCTGCCGAAAGAAATGCATCCGGAATTCGGCCATATGGTGAAGGAAGCCGCCGATGAATACGGGGACGAACTGAGCGCCAGCCAGATCGTGGAACTGTTCAACAAAAAGTATGTGGACTATAAGGGCAAGTTCGAACTGGGAGCCCACAAGGTGTACGACAACCACGAAGGGGATGAGGATACCAGCACCATCTTCGAAGGGGATGTGAAGGCCGACGGTACGGTGATGCACGTGACCGGCAACGGGAACGGGCCCATCGATGCCTTCTTCAATGCCCTGAACAAGATCGGGGTGGACGGGTTCGAGTTCATCAACTATCACGAACACGCCATCAGCCAGGGGTCCAATTCCAAGGCCATTTCCTACATCGAACTGAAGAAACCGGACGGAAACCACATTTTCGGTGTGGGCATCCATCCCAATATCAACACCGCATCCCTGTTGGGCATCGTCAATGCCATCAACCGGGCGATCGGACAGAAATAAAAAAATGTGGGGTGCTGCACGTTTTGTGCAGCACCCCACATTTTTTTACAACACAATCTCCACCTGCTTCCCGATCTCCAGGGTCCCCGGGGTTACGTTACAATCGTAGGCCAGGAGGGTCACTCCTTTGTTTCGGGCTTCCTGGAGGGCCTGGGCGAAATCCGGGTCGGTTTTCCGGTTGGGTTCGAAATGGTCCACATCTGCCATCTGGATCACCAGGAACACATAGGCTCCGTAGCCTTCTTCCGCCGCCCGGATCAGTTCGTGGAGGTGCTTGGCACCCCGGGCGGTGGGGGCATCGGGAAAACGGACCACCCCGTCTTCTTCCAGGGTGACGCCCTTCACTTCCAGGAAGGATTTCCTGTCCCCCTGTTCCAGGTAGAAGTCGAACCGGGACTGGTCGTACCGGAATTCGGGCTGGATTTTGGTCAGGCCGGGGAGGCCTCCCTGTTCCAGCCATTCCTGGACCACCTTGTTGGGAGCCTGGGAATCCATGTTGATGAGCCGGGAGCCTTTTTCCACGGCCACCAGGTCGTATTTGGTCTTCCGTTTGGGATTGTCACTGGCGGTAAGGTACACGGCGGCACCGGGGACCAGCAGTTCCCGGCACCGGCCGGTGTTCTTCACATGGCAGGTTTCTTCCTTCCCGGCAATCTCCACCTGGGCGATGAAACGGTTGGGCCGGGAAAGGAAGGTACCGGCTGTGATGTTGGGATAGTGCATACAGTCAGGTCCTTTCGTCAGGGATTCCAGATTTCTTTCTTGTAGTTGTTGCTGTCGGAAGGCCGGAACCCGTCTTTATTTTCATTGGTGTAACCGGTGCCTTCCCGGTATTTCACCTGATAGGAGTTTTCCCCTGTCCGGGTGATTTCCACGCCGTACCAGTCTACATTTTTCTGGTCCACGGAAGCCCCGGTATAGGATTTTTCCCCGTCAACAGACTTCCAGAAACCGTAAAATCCCCCGTTAGCCATATAGTTTTTTCCGTTGACTGTCACTGAGCCTGTTTTTCCCACCAGGCCGTTGATGTGGTAACCATCGGCGTTCCCGTTGTTGGCATTCTGGGCATAGATGCCCACGGTGGCTCCTCTGTCAAGCTGAACCGTCCCCTTGGCAATGGCTGCCTTCAGCATTTTCGCCATGGCGTCTGCATAGCCCCGGTCGTGGATCACCGCCGGGTCGCTTTCTTTTTCCACGGTGGCCAGCAGGTTGTTGGCATTCCCGAATACGGCCTGTATTTTCTGGCCGAAGTTGTTCTGGCTGTAGATCAGGAATCCGATGCCTACGATAATGGCCAGCATCAGGGCGTATTCAATGATGTTCTGTCCTTTGGAGCGCAGAGCGTGTTTTCTGTTGTGCTGCATGAGAAGGCCTCCTTTCCCTCTCTTCTTACCACAGTTTCATTTGTTCCAAATCATCCGGCACCCACAGATTTCCCCGGTAGTAGTTCTTTCCTTCAGCGGTATACAGCTCTTTCCGCTGGGGCAGGTGGTTGTCTTCGGTGTGGTACAGGATCAGATTGGGCACCTGGAGCCGGTCGGCGTTTTCACAGGCTTCCCGTACAGTGGAATGGTGCTTTTCGTAGGGACGGAACCGGTCCCGGTCCCGGTACAGGCAGAAGGCTTCATGGAGGAGCCACTGGCTGCCGGAGAGCCGGGTAAAGTTATGGTCGTTCATGGGTTCATCCCCGCAGCAGCCCAGTTTGTGGCCGTTGCTTTCCAATACATAGCCGAACTGCTTGGCCTTGGTGGAATGGATGTCGAAAAAGGTCACGTCCCAGCCCCGGATCTTCCGGGTCTCTCCGTCTTCCACGGTGATGAAGTGGAGCCGGGTGTCCAGGTATTTCAGGTCTCCCGGGTCCAGCAGCAGCCGGGCCGTGCTCCGGAGCAGGGTGATCACCTCATCGTGGCCGTAGATCCGGGCTTCTCCCACATAGGTGCCCCGTTTCATGGCCTTCACGATCATCCGGATTACCCAGAAGACCCCCAGTACATGGTCCATATGCCGGTGGGTGACAAAGATGTCCTTGATCTTTTGCCAGGGCAGCCGGGCCCGCTTCAGCTGGCGCAGGATCCCGTTGCCGCCGCCCCCGTCCACCAACAGGTAACGTTCATTCTGGCGCAGGACATAGCAGGTGTTGTAGCACCGGGTGGAGATGGCATGGCCTGTACCTAAAAATAAAATTTCCATACAGTTGTTTTCCTTCCCTTATCTTACCATTAAGTATACTCTATATGGACGCTGTAGGGAAGGGGGAGGTTCCGGATGGGTGTGGTGACAGTGTCTATACGGACATTAACTGTTGGAAGACAGTCGGCCGTTGACCGCTGACAAAAAGGAGACTGTTGCATGCGCAGCAGCCTCTTTTTTTACATGTCCTCCAAAAACGAATGTTCCTTTCCTTTTTCCTTGTACTTCAGTACCGTGTCCAGGTTCACGTTTTCCAGGCTGTGGAAGATGTTGGCGGGGACCTGGGGGTTCTTTTCCGCCAGGGCGGCAATGAGCTTCTTCACTTCCAGCCGCTTGGAATCGGTGGTGCCGTCGGTGTGGCAGGTGGAGCAGGTTTCGGTGAACTTGCAGGCGCACTGGATGAAGTACAGGCCGTTTTCGTCCCGCCAGCTTTTGATGTCGGCTTCCCGTACATAGTACAGGGGCCGGATCAGCTCCATCCCCGGGCAGCTGGTGCTTTTCAGCCGGGGGAGCATGGTGCGGATGGCGCCGGAATAGAGCATGCTCATAAGATTGGTCTCGATCACATCGTCGAAATGGTGGCCCAGGGCGATCTTATTGCATCCCAGGTCCCGGGCCTTCCGGTACAGGTACCCCCGGCGCATTTTGGCGCACAGGTAGCAGGGAGAATCCTCCACATGGAACACGGATTCGAAAATGTTGGTGGAAAAGAAGGTCAGGGGCACCTGGAGCAGTTTGGCGTTTTCCTCGATGATCTTCCGGTTCATTTCATTGTATCCCGGGTCCATGCACAAAAACACCAGGTCAAAGGGGATCTTGTTGTGGCGCTTCAGGTCCTGGAACAGTTTGGCCATGAGCATGGAATCCTTGCCCCCGGAAATGCACACGGCGATCCTGTCTCCGGGCTGGATCATGTCATAATCGCAGATGGCCTGGACGAATTTGCTGGAGATCCGCCGTTTGTACTTCCGGCGCAGGGAGGATTCGATCCGTTTCAGCCGCTGGGAATCTTCCGCCGCCAGGGCGTTCTCCCGTTCCAGCTTCTTCTGGAGCCAAAGGGAATAGCCCCCCTGAAGGGAAACGGCGGTCCAGCCCTGGTCCCGGAGGTTGGCGGCAAGGCCCAGGCTGATTTTTCCCCACATGCAGAGCAGGACGATCAGTTTGTCTTCCGGCAGGTCCACGCTGCCTGCCTGGAGTTCCAGGGGGTTCAGGTTCACGGCGCCGGGCACCGTGCCCCGGTCAAAAGCCGCCGGGTCCCGGATATCCGCCAGGAACACCTGTTCCGGGGCCAGGGCCGCCAGTTCCTCCACCGTGATTTCAGTTTTGTCTTCCCAAAGGGAAAGGGTAGTATCCATAGATGCAAAAGCTTCCTTTATAGTAGAATATTTTCCATTTTACCATGCTATAATGAACCTATCAACCAAAAGGGGGGAAGGGTCATGAAGAAACGGATCTGCCTGGGGCTGGGGCCCGGGCTGCTTTTGCTCTGCCGGTGGGTTTTGGCAGGGACCTTTGGGGCCGGCGGGGCCTGGGCTCTGGGAGTGTCCCTGTGGATGATCTTCTGGTGGATCACCCGGCCAGTGGGGCTGACGGTGACGGCCCTGGTGCCGGTGGTGGCCAATGCCTTTCTAAGCCTGGCGCCCATGGACCATCTGCTGGCCCAGTACGCTTCCAGCAGCATCGTCCTGCTGTTTGCCGCCACCCTGCTGACCCTCCCCTGGGAAAAAATCGGCCTGGACCACCGGATCGCCCTCCGGTGCCTGGCCTTTATCGGCCCTTCCATGAAAAGCCAGATCACCGTATGGTTCCTGGCGGCCACCCTGTTTTCTATCGTGCTGCCCAATGCGGTGGTGGTAGCCGTGTTCACCCCCACGGCCCTGGCCATGCTGAAGGCTGCCGGGTACCGGGGCAGCGACCCGGCAGCGGGGCCCATCCTCTGCGCCATTGTGTTCGGTTCCGTGGTGGGAGGGGTGGGGACTCCGGTGGGAGGCGCCATGGACGTAATCGCCGCTGCCCTGTACCAGCAGGCCACCGGAGAGGAATTCCTGTTCACCCGGTGGTTCGGAGCCTTCCTGCCCTATCTGGGAACAGCCACCGCGGCCACCCTGGGGGTCCAGCTGCTCCAGAAGGACCCGGTGAGCCGGCTCCAGGGCACCCGGGAATACTTCCTGGCGGAATGCCGGCGGCTGGGGGCCATGAGCCGGGATGAAAAAATCTGCCTGGGACTGTTCGGCCTGGCCCTGGCAGGGTCCTTTCTCCGGCCTTTGTATGCCCCTGTGCTGCCCGGGCTCCAGCCGGCCTATCTGTACGGGAGCCTGGGGTTCCTGTTGTTCTTTATCAATGGAAAGGACGGAAAGCCCCTGCTCACCTGGAACTATGCCCAGCAGCACATGATCTGGGGCGTACTGATCCTCTTCGCCGGAGGCCTGGCCATGGGGGATCTGCTGGAAGCCTCAGGAGCCAACGGCCGGCTGGCCCGGTGGGTGGGGGAAATGGCCCCGGCGCCGGGGCTGCCTTTGGTGGCGGGAATCGTCCTTTTGGGGGCCTTTCTGTCCGAAGTGTCCAGCATCACCATCTCTTCGGCCCAGACGGTGCCCCTGGTGATCACCTACACCCAGAGTGCCGGCCTGCCCCTGCTGCCCTACTGGATGGCGGCGGTGATGGGGTTCAACGGAGCTTTTCTGCTGCCCACCGGCATCCGGGCCATTCCCTGCGGCGCCGGCCTGGATACGGCCACCCTGTTCCAAAGAGGGCTGCCCGTGTGTGCGGTGCGGATCTTGTGTGCAGCGGTGATGGGATGGATGGCCGGATAGACGGCAAGCCATCGTCAACGGCCGCTGACTGTTGACCATTGACAGGAAGGAGTTGCCCTGGCACCCTATGCAGGTACTCATCAATGCAGCATTGCCAATTACAGACCCAGCAGCAGTTCCATGGGACACTTGGCCGCAGCACTAAACTGGTGATGGGAACGGACACAATGTCCGCCCAGGGAGGGGCGGGGGACCGTGCGGAGCACGGTGGTGGGGGCATCGGCGACAGCCGATATTTTGCAGGTCCGGCAGACAACAATGGAGTGTACGGGTAGGAGCAAGGCCTCTGGGTCTACAGTTTCCATTGCTGCATTTCCAACCGCTGAGTCCGTTCCCTCGCCAAGGTATTCGGTCCTTTCAGGACCTCATGCCCCCACCACCGGGCAAGCCCGGTCCCCCGCCCCTGCAGGGCGGACTTGGCCTCCGGCCTTGCTGGTACTTTGTACGAGTATACATCGATTATTCGGGAGCCGGGAGGGCAGGCCCAGGAGGAGTCGGCGGGACAACATCGGGTGTTGTCGCTCCTGGGGTGGAGCACGCGGGCGATAGAGTCCGGTTTCCTGGTCCGTAGCCGCAGCCTTTGACCGAAAGGGCAAGGCGATAGGCTGTGAGCCTCCCGCCAGGGACGAACGGGTCTGCCCTCCCGGCGGAGCGCTTTCGCGGATGGAAGAGTATAGAAGCTTTTTGCCTTCTGGGCGGCTCCTACGGTTCTGTGCTCTTCACTCTGCGCTTTCGGCCCCATGAACGAATAACTATACTGTGATGAAGGGTTCACCGAGAACTTGTTGACACATACCTCGTCACTCCCTTCCTGTTGCCCACGCAACAGCCCCATGGTATACTGATAGGAATGAAACAAAGGAGGCTTTTTTTGTCCATGACGGAGGAAAAGAAGAAACGGTCCTGGATCCGGTCCAAACTGCCCTTTCTGGTACTGACCCTTTTGGTGATCCTGGGGGTGGTGGGGTACAATTACCGGACGGACATCGAGATGCGCATCGTCCATTTGAAACCCCAGCCGGTGCGCCAGGTGGAACTGGGAAAAATGGGGCTCCAGCTCCAGCGGTTCAATACCCCGGAAATCACCAGCTACGATGTGGACAAGATCCTCAGCTTCGTAATCCGGGATGACCGGTTCTATCTGGCCCTCCGGAGCCAGGACGGGGACAGCACGGCGGTCCAGGCCTATGAACGAAAAGAGGGGAGCCTGTTCCCTCTCCGGAGCTTCGGGAAAAAGGGCACCTACACCATCCCGGATAAAATGGTCCTGAGCGTGAACATTGCCGGGAACGGGGACATTGTGTATGTGAAGAAGGGACTCCATACCCTCCGGGACGGGAACGACATCATCAGCCTGAAGGGGAACACCACCGCTACCCGGGTGGCCTTCCTGCCCAGTGGGGAACAGGCCTATCTGTACGGCAACGACAATTTCACCCTGGCGGAGTACCATGACGGAGCCTTTGAAAAGAACAAGCCCGCCTTCCTCCACAACCGGGCCAAACCTTTTGCAGGAGGCCTGACCCAGGTGCGGATCACGAAAGACGGAACCATTTTCGGGGGCGGACGGATCAAGCCCAACGGCCTGAATATGGTGGAAGCTTTCAACAGCAGGGGGAAGGCTCTCCGGAGCTTTGGCAGTCCCATCCAGACGGATAAGGATTCCATCTACAACCTGATCGATATGGCGGTGCTGGACCATTATCTGGTGGTCATCGACGGGTTCACCCTGAAGTTCTGGACCCGGGAGGGACAGTACCTGGGGACCCTGAACAGTTCCAAGGTGCTGGGAGACAACCTGAACTGCGCCAAACTGGCTCCCATCGACGGGAACACCCTGGGGATCCTGGCCTTCGTCCGGAATGCCCAGACCCGGCTGGTGGAGATCCGGATCTTTGCATTGACGTTTCCAAGGTGAACCAGCCTCATGAACCCCATATTTTTGAACGTGTAAATCGGTACCGTAGGGGCTGCACGCCGGGCAGCCCGCCAAATCATCGATGATCTGCGCATTTTGCGGGGCGCCGGGCCTGCGCCCCCTACGGTTATACACAGTGATACACAATAAAAAGAACCTGGTCAAAGGACAGGTTCTATCCAGTGGCCCGAGACCTGAAAAGGAGGCTGTTGCTTTTGCAACAGCCCCTTTTACCGAAAGGAGCCAATCATGTCCAACATCCTTCACTGCCTCCAGCTGGGGGAATCCATGGGAGACCGGTTCATAGCCGCGGCCCGGGAGCTGCCTTACGGGGCGGCTCTGTTCCTGGTGCCCAACCGGTACTTCTTCCAGAAGGTCCGGGAAACCGGGGCGGTCCGGGCTGCCATCCTGGATGCCCTGCCCCGGGAAATCCTCCGGTGGAACCGGGCGGAAACGGAATTCACCCGGATCACCCGGCCTGCCCAGAAAAAGATCCTGGAAGACACCCTGGACTATCTCAAGGGGCAGCTGTCCTACTTTTCCTCCCTGGTGGGGAAGGACGGGTTCCGGGACAGCCTGCTGACCCTGTTCGACGAATTTTCCCGGGATGATCTGGACCCGGCCACTTACCAGCAGGTGCTGCTGAACTGGAACCGGGAGGGAGCGCTCCGGAACAAAGACATGGATCTGGCCAAGCTGTATCTGGTGTACAGCAGCAAAGTCCGGGAGCGGCGCCTGGAAGACCTGTCCCAGGAATACGCCCGGGCGGCGGAGGTGCTGGAACAGGGAGGCACCGTGCCCTGGGAAAAATGCTTCTTCAGCGAATTCTACCAGTTCACCCCGGTCCAGCTCCGGCTGCTCCGGGCCCTGGGACACTGCTGCGAAGTGGAAGTGGGCCTGTTTTATGATCCCAAACGGCCGGAACTGAGCCAGGTGACGGAAAAGATCTACGGGGATTTGCTGGGGGACGGATTCCTTCCGGTCCAGGAAGAACCGGTGACAGAAAAGCTGGAAGACCTGACCGCCCTGACCCGGGACTGGAAGCCGGGAGCCCGGACGGATACCGGGGCGCCCCACATCCACCTGGGGGAAGGGGTGAGCCAGGAACAGGAAATCCGTCTGGCCCTTACGTCCATTAAAGAACGGCTCCAGCAGGGAGTGAAGCCGGAGGAAATCCTGGTGCTGGTCCGGAAACTGGCGGATTACCAGGGTCTGGTCCGGTCCTTTGCTGAATACGGGATTCCCTGCCGGCTGCCCCATGCGGCGGACCTGAAAAGCCAGCCTCTCACGGATTTCTTCACCAAGCTGCTGGCAGCGGCCAAAGAAAAGTGGGACCTGGCCCAATGGCAGGCCCTGTTCCGGTGTCCTCTGATGGAAGTGCTGTACCGGACGGACCGGGAAAAACTGGACCTGCTGTACACCCAGGAATATTTCCCTACCGCCGGCAGCCTCCTGTCCCATATCCAGCGGAAGGAACTGGTAGATACGGATTTCTGGACCTTGACGGACTTCCTCCAGGGCTCCCATACCCCGAAAGAATGGCGGGACGCCCTTACGGAAAAACTGGATGGATGGCAGCTGGCCCTGGCCTGGGGAAAACTCCACCAGGAGGGGAAGGTGGACCTGGCCCAGGTGAAGGTGCTGGCCAAAACGGAGGATTTCGTCCGGAAGACTCTGGACAGCCTGGTGAAGACCTGGGAACAGCTGGGAAAAGCAGATGAAGAAATCAGTCTGGACCTGGTGCAGAAATTCTGGAAAGATTCCCTGGACCAGGGAAAACTGCCCCTGACCCCCGGGGAACCTCAGGGGGTGCCGGTGCTGGAAGCCGGGGAGATCCAGGGAGTATCCTTTCCCTACGTGTACATCCTGGGTGTCCGGGAAGGGCTGTTCCCGGCGGTGAAACGGGAAAGCTGGCTCTACAGCGACCAGGAACGGGGAGAACTGAATGCCCTGGGCCTGGAACTGAGCCTGACCGCCCGGGCCCTGGATACAGACCGGTACTTTTTCGGGTCCGCCGTGGCCCTGGCCGGCCGGGAACTCCACCTCAGCTGGTACCGGGATGAGGAAGGGGGCCCCAGTCCCTACATTACTGAACTGGACCATTTCTTCGGGACAGAGGCCCTGCCGGTGACGGTCTATGAAAACACCCCGGACCGGTGTGCCAGTGCGGCCCAACTGGCGGATTTCCTGGGGGAACAGCCCCATCTGGCCCCCCGGGAGAAGGCCTTCCTGCTGGAAGCAGCCGGACAGGACTTTTTGGAACGGTCCCGGACGGAACAGCGCCGGTGGGAAGAGACGGACAGCCCCTGGAACGGTACGGTGCCCGGGGTGGTGAAGCGGCCCCTCCATCTGTCCGCTTCCAGCCTGGAGGGATATCTCCAGTGTCCTTTTGCCGCCCTGGTGAGCCAGGTGTGGAAGCTGGAACCCTGGGAGGAACAGGGTGCCTTCCCTGCGCCGGATGTGGTGGGGGACCTGATCCACCGGACCCTGGCGGCTTTTCTGGGGAAACATCTGGGAAAGGGCCTGGCCGGACTGGACCGAAAAGCCCTGGAACAGGAACTGGATGGGGTTTACCGGGACATGTTCCACAAGCTCTGCCTGGAAGGGAAGATCCCTGACAGTCCTCTTCTGGATCATCTCCGGGACCGGTACGGGAAATGGCTGAAGGCCTGGCTCCGAAAGGAAATGGAATATGAAGCCGCCGACCTGCTGGGCCTGAAGCCCGGCCGGGTGGAATGGAGCTTTGGACGGGAGCACAGCCCCTGGCCGGATCTGGTGAAAACCATCGACGGGGAAAAGGTGTATTTCTCCGGCCAGATCGACCGGATCGATACCAATGGAAAGAACTGGACTCTGCTGGATTACAAAACCGGCACACCCCCTTCCGGCCAGGACATCCTCCAGGGAAAGGCGGTGCAGCTGCCCCTGTACCTGGAAGCCCTGGAAACTCTGGGAAAAGTGCCCAAAGAGCAGATCCTGGGGGCCGGCTATGTGCACCTGCGCAGCGGGGACCGGAAGGGTGGGGCCTGGGACAAGGCTGCAAAGACCGCCTTCCCCTGGATGGCCAAAGCCCGTCCCCCGGAAATGAAACAGGCTCTGGAAGCCGCCCAAAAGGCGGTGGACCAGGCGGTGGGGGATATGAGAAAGGGCCGTTTCCCTGCCCGGCCTGCAGGAAAATGCCCGGCCTGGTGCCCGGCCCGGGACCTGTGCCGGATCGGGGAGAACCCCCACAGAACTGAGATCGAAAAGGAAGAGGAGTGATACCATGGCCAGTTTTACCCCACAGCAGCAGGAAGCCATCTCCACCCTGGACCGGAACGTGTCCGTATCCGCCGGGGCCGGGTCCGGGAAGACCCGGGTGCTGGTGGAACGGTTTTTGAAGATCCTCCAGGAACGGAAGGCCACTGCCCAGGAAATCCTGGCCATCACCTTCACCCGGAAAGCCGCCCGGGAAATGCAGGAACGGGTGCGGAAAGGGATCCTGGAACGGCTGACGGAGACCCTGGATCCGGAAGAAAAGGCCTACTGGCAGGAACAGCTCCAGCTGGCGGACCGGGCTCCCATTACCACCATCGACAGCTTCTGTTCCCAGGTGCTCCGGGAGAATCCGGTGGAAGCCGGCCTGGATCCTGATTTCGCCGTCAGGGAAGAATACCAGATCCGGGCCTTCCGGGAAGAAACCGCCCAGGCCTTTATCCAGAAGGAAATCCAGCAGCAGGCCGGGGATGTGGCGGCCCTGTTGGACCTGTACCCGGCGGACCGTCTGGCGGGGATCCTGACCGCCCTCATCGATGATCTCCCGGCCATCCTGGCGCTGCCGGGAGGGCTGGCCGCCCCCTATGAAGCCAGCCTGGCAGGGGAAGAAGAGGGGAAGATCGCTGCAGAAGGGGCCCTGGATACCCTGCTGGAAGCCCGGGACCAGGCAGGCCCCAAAGGCCGGGAAAAGCTGGAAGTCCTGGCCGGCCAGCGGGAAGAGATCCACCAGTGGATCGCTGAGGGGTGCTATGACAGGGCCGCCGCTGCCTTAAAGCCCGTTTCCGCCGCCGGGAAGGTGAAAGACCTGGTGAAGGAGGCCAAAGCCGCCCTGGACCGGCTCCAGGTGCTGTCCCTGGATGCGCTGGGGGCGGAGCAGGCCCGGAACTGGGAAACCGTCCTTGGCCGGTTCCGCCAGACCCTGCTGGATACGGCGGAAGCCAAAGAAATGTACAGTTTCGGGTACCTGTCCGCCAAGGCGGTGGACCTTCTGGAAAAACGGCCCAATGTACTGCTCCGGTACAAGAGCCGGTTCAAGTATGTGATGGTGGACGAATTCCAGGACACCAACGAAGAACAGAAGAAACTGGTGTATCTCCTCAGCGGAGGCAGCAGCCAGAGCCTCCAGGGCCGGAACCTGTTTGTGGTGGGGGACGCCAAGCAGTCCATCTACCGGTTCCGGGGGGCGGATGTAAGCGTGTTCCGTCAGGTCCGGGACGCCATCGGAAAGACCGGCGGGAACAACATTGTCATGGACGACAACTTCCGGTCGGCGCCGGAGATCATCGGGGCCTGCAACACCCTGTTCGACGACCTTCTGGGCACCGACAGCCAGTCCGATGTGACCGCCCAGCCCCTCCATCCCCATCAGCCCTCGTCCCGGAATCCTGTTTTTGCGGTGCTGAAGAAGGGGGACTGCACCCTGGAGGAATGCCAGCAGGCGGAAGGCCGGTATGTGGCCCAGGCCATCCGGCAGCTCCGGGAGGATACCGGGCTCCCCTACGGCCAGATGGCCATCCTGCTGCCCGCCATCCATCTGTCCCGGCAGTATGAGGAAGCCCTTACCGCCCTGGGGATCAAATCCCAGGTCAGTGACGGGAAGGGGTTCTATGACCGGCAGGAAGTGGTGGACTGGATCAACCTGCTCACCTTCCTGCTGAACACCCGGAAGGACTGGGCCCTGGCCGGGTTCCTCCGGTCCCCCTTCTGCGGGATCAGCGACCGGCAGATGACGGATCTCCTGAAGCCCTGGCCGGAACTGAGCCTGTGGGAAAGCCTGGAACAGAGCCTGGAAGAACCCTTCGTGACCCTGTCCCGGAAGCTGGAGACCCTGCACCGGACTGCTCTGTTCCAGTCCCTGCCGGAGCTGATGGACGGCTTCCAGGAAGCCTTTGCCGTGGAACCCACCCTGCTGGCCCAGCGGGGCGGACGGGAAAAACTGGCCAACTTCCGGAAGCTCCGGGCCCTGGGGGTGAAGGCGGCCATGGAAGAAGGGTTCACGGCCCGGGATTTCCTGGACCGGCTGGATCTTATGCGCCAGCTGTCCGCCCGGGAAAGCGCCGCCAACCAGGAGGAAGATCCGGAGGCGGTGAAGATCATGACCATCCACAAGTCCAAGGGACTGGAATTCCCGGCGGTGTTCCTGCCGGACCTGTCCAAAAAGGATCCTTCGGACCATCTGGGGATCCAGTTCCTCCCCGGCCAGGGGTTCGGGGTCAGGGTGGATCCGGGGGACGGGAACCTGGCGGAAACGTCCGTATACACCCGGCTGAAAGGGGAAAAACACCGGCTGGAACGGGCGGAAAAGCACCGGCAGCTATACGTGGCCATGACCCGGGCGGAAAAATACCTGTATCTGGTGAATGTGGACGAAACCAAAGAAAACAGCAAGGCTCCGGACCCGGACAAGGAAAAATGGGGTCAGTCCCTCCAGCGGGTGTTCGCTCCTGGCGGTCCTCACGGGGACCAAATGGACTGGGAGATGCTGGATGTGGCGGAAATCCTGGAGGCAGAGGAAACCCAACAGGCCGGGGAAGGGGAGACCTTCGTCCTGGATCCGGCGGTCTATGACCGGATCCGTCCGGTGACCGTGCCCCGGAACCTGGAACTGTCCGCCAGCGCCCTGCTGGAATACGACAACTGTCCCCGGAGTTTCTATTACCATTATTTCCAGCACATGCCCGGTATCGACCCGGATACGGTGGGCATCGGCACCAGCCGGATTTCCGCCATCGACCTGGGGACCTATGTGCACCGGGTGCTGGAACTGCTCCAGGAAGAACCGGAAAAGGAGGCCCTGGAAGAAGCCCTGATCCTGCTGGACCGGACGGAGGAAGAAAAGCAGGTGTTCCTCCGGGAAGGGCGGAAAATGGTGGAAAAATACTGCGCCAGCCCTCTGTTTCAGGAAATCGCCGGACTGCCCGCCCAGGCGGAACGGGATTTCGAACTGGAACTGTTCCCCCTGGAAGCGGGGAAAGTGACCTTCCAGGGGAGCATCGACCGGCTGGTGACCCTGCCGGAGGGACAGCTGGGGATCGTGGACTACAAAACCGGCCATCCTCCGGCGGACGGGGAAGAAAAGCAGGGGTACACCCGGCAGCTGACCATCTACGCCCTGGCGGCGGAAACCCTGTACCCGGGACAGAAAGTGGCCTGGGCCAGGCTCCATTTCCTGAAGGACTGCAGCAGCTGGGAACTGAAGGACCGGGCCAGGGAAGAAGAAAAGCTGAAGACCCTTCTGGAAAATCTGCTGACCTGGGACAAAGAGGAACAGTTCCCGGCCAGGAAAGAGGGGTGCCAGTGGTGCCCGTACCGGTACTTCTGCACGGAGGGAGCAGCTGACAGTCACTAGGCATCAGTCTGCAGCCAAAGGAAGGAACCTGCGGCGGCAGGTTCCTTTGATGGGAAATGCAGCTGACGCTGCTAACCCACCACCACTGTGCAAGCGCAGCGGTCCCCCGCCCTTGAAAAGGGCGGATATATAAGCAGAATAATAGTTTGAGTCCTGCAGTCTTGGGCCCGCGCGGCGATCTCTCCTTTGAAAAGGGCGGATATATAAGCGGAATGATGGTTTGAGTCCTGCAGTCTTGGTCCTGCAGGAGGCAATATACGCTGGCGCCTGAAATCCATGACTTTTTTGCATCAGGGCTTCAGCCCGATGCGCCATATCCGCCCTTTACAAGGGCGGGGGACCAGCCGTAAGGCTGGTGGTGGGTTAGGCGCCGCCATTTTCGGCGCCGTTTCCTTTTGCCCGCCAGGGAAGAAGGGCGGGCCGTATGTTCTGCGCCGAATGCTTCAGCATTTGGCTTCCTTCGGCCATTGACCATTGACCATTGACGGGGCTGCCGCGAGTGCGGCGGCCCCTTTTTAAAATCCTTTAATTTTCTGTCGATTCATGGTAAAATGACCGTTGTAGTATGTTCGAAGGAGGCTTTCTGTGGCTGCACGGGGAATTTTATTTGATTTTGACGGGACGCTGGCCAACACCACGCCCCTGATCCTGGCCACCTTCCACCAGACCCTGGACCATTTCATCCCAGCAAATCAGGTGGATGACCAGACCATCATCAACACCTTCGGCCTGCCTCTCCGGGACGGCCTGGCCGGGATCACCGGCTGCACCGATCCGGAAGAGATGGACCGGATGGTGGCTTATTACCGCCAGTACAACACCGCCTGGCACGACGCCATGATCCAGCCCTTTCCCGGAGTGAAGGAGGGGCTTATTGCCCTGCGCCGGGCCGGGGTCCCCATGGCCATTGTCACCAGCAAGTTCAAAGCCAGCTGCCTTAGGGGGCTCCGGTGTCTGGGGCTGGAAGACTGCATCGACGGCATCATCGGGTGCCAGGAATGCAGCGCCCACAAGCCGGACCCGGAACCTATGGAAAAGGGCCTGGAACTGCTGGGCCTTGCCGGAGAGGACTGCCTCTGTGTGGGAGACAGCCCCTATGACCTGGTCAGCGGCCACAAAGCCGGCTGCCAGACGGTGAAGGTGGGCTGGACCTCATTCCGGCAGGAATTCTTCGACCGGTTCATTCAGCCGGATTATGTGATCCGGTCCCTGGGAGACCTGCTTTCCTTTGTTGAACCATCAAACTGAGCGAGGTGATTCCAATTGCGGAAAATCGGCATCATCGGCGGCACCGGGGTGGAGGATGCGTCCTCCTTCGGCCGGCTCACCGCCTTAACGGTGGATACGCCCTTCGGCCAGGCTCACTGCCTGAAGGGGACCGCCGCCGGCCATGAGATCTATTTCCTGGCCCGGCACGGCCTGGACCACAGTGTCCCGCCCCACAAAATCAACTACCGGGCCAACATTTTCGCCCTGAAGAAGCTGGGAGTCACGGAGGTCCTGTCCTTTACGGCGGTGGGGTCCCTGAACCGGGGACTGCCTCCGGGGACTTTTGTGGCCACCACCCAGATCCTGGACTTTACCAAAAGCCGGGTGAACACCTTCTTCAACGGGGAGAACGGCCAGGTGGCCCATGTGGATTTCGCCCAGCCCTACTGCCCGGCTCTCCGGGAACGGCTGATCCGCTGCCTGGTGAAACTGGGGCTCCGGCACAGCAAACAGGGGACCTATGTGGTGACGGAAGGGCCCCGGTACGAAACGGCGGCGGAAGTGCGGATGTATGGAGCCATGGGCGGGGACGTGGCCGGGATGACCAACATGCCGGAAGCGGTACTGGCCCGGGAAGCGGAAATCTGCTACGCCAACTGTTCCGTGGTCACCAATATGGGTTCCGGGCTGGCGGCCCGGGCCCTGTCCCACGAAGAAGTGACGGAAGCCATGGAGAAGCTGGGAAAGCAGATCCTGTCCGTGATCGAAGCCTATGTGCAGGATGACGGGCCTCTGACCCACAGCTGCCATTGCGCCCAGGCCCTGCAGGAATACGGGGGCTTCCGGCTGGAGGCTTTCGGCGGGGACAAAAAGGAGGAATGACGCTGGACATGGTATATGATATCGTATTGCAGAATGTGGAACTGACAGATCCCGGGGACGGGACCCTGTTCAACATCGGGATCAACGGCAGCACCATCGGGTATGTGGGCACAGAACCGGTGGCAGGCCGGGAAGTGATCGACGGACGGAATCACCTGGCGGTGCCCGGGTGGGTGAACGCCCATACCCATGTGGCCATGACCCTGTTCCGCAGCTATGCCGACGACATGGCCCTGATGGACTGGCTCCAGAACCGGATCTGGCCCCTGGAAGCCAGACTGGACGGCCGGGCGGTGTACTGGGGGAGCCTGTTGGGGATCGCGGAAATGATCCGCACCGGCACCACCTGTTTCGCCGACATGTATTTCTTTATGGAAGAAACTGCCAAGGCTGCAGCGGACAGCGGCATCCGGGCAGTACTGTCCCGGGGTCTCACCGGCAGCAGCGTGGCAGACGGGGCCGCCCGTCTGGAGGAGAACACGCAGCTGTACAAGACCTGGAACGGGGCCCAGAACGGACGGATCACCGTGATGTTCGGTCCTCATGCCCCGTACACCTGCAGCCCGGATTATCTGAAATCCGTCATCGCCCGGGCCCGGGAACTGGGAGCGGAGATCCACATGC
The DNA here is from genome assembly GCF_052122455.1 of Acidaminococcus sp. HCP3S3_G9_1. Lineage (NCBI taxonomy): Bacteria > Bacillati > Bacillota > Negativicutes > Acidaminococcales > Acidaminococcaceae > Acidaminococcus > Acidaminococcus sp. HCP3S3_G9_1. The sequence continues at coordinate 107,231 of NZ_JBQKCH010000005.1, forward strand.
ATCTTTCGGAAACCGCCGGGGAAGTGGCGGACTGCCGGAAACAGTACGGCAAGAGCCCCATTGCCCTGATGGAAGAACTGGGGATGTTCGACGGAGGGACCCTGGCGGCCCACTGTGTCCATGTGGATGAGGAGGATATGGACATTATGGCCCGGCACCAGGTCCGGGTGGCCCACAACCCCCAGAGCAACCTGAAACTGGCCAGCGGCATCGCTCCTGTGGCCCGGATGCTGGAAAAGGGCATCACCGTAGGTCTGGGCACCGACGGGGCCAGCAGCAACAACAATCTGGACATGCTGGAAGAAGTCCGGCTGGCGGCCATGCTGGCCAAGACCCAGTCCGGGGATCCCAAGGCGGTACCGGCTTCCCAGGCCCTTGCCATGGGCACCTGGATGGGGGCGGAAGCTGTGGGCCTGAAAAACCTGGGGAAACTGGAAGTGGGCCAGAAGGCGGATGTGGTGCTCTACAACATGGCCTCCCCGGCCTGGTACCCCCGGCACGACCGCACGTCCCTTCTGGTGTATGCCGGGTCCTCCGCGGACGTGGACACGGTGCTGGTGGACGGAAACATCCTGCTGCGCAAAGGAGAACTGACCACCATCGACCTGGAGAAAGTCACCGCGGAAGTGGGACAGTGTCTGAAGGAAATGACAGCCAGTGCAGAGTGAAGAACGGGGCCGCTGGCCCGGCTGACAGTCACTGTTCACTGGCCCGCAGCCGGTGGAGGGAACCCGCTGGAGCGGATTCCCAGGGAGGAAAACGCAGCCAGAGGCTGCTAACCCACCACCCATGCTTCGCATGGATACCCCCGCCCTTGAAAAGGGCGGATATATGGCACGGGTGCTTATGCCCCCGTGCAGGAACAATGGGCTCCAGGTCTGAGTGTCTATCCGCCCTTTACAAGGGCGGGGGACCGGCCGTCAGGCTGGTGGTGGGTTAGCAGCGACAGCTGTGTCCCTGTTCGGCAGAATCCGCTTTTCCGGTTCTGTCCCCTGATCCGTGACGGATGGCCCTCCGGGCGGCCCGCCAAATCATCGATTATCTGCGCATTTTGCGGGGCGCCGGGCCTGCGCCCCCTACGGTTATACATAATAAGAAGAACCTGGCCGAAGGACAGGTTCTGTCCAGTCACGATGAACAAAAAACGACAATAAAGGAGTGTTTGGTGTGGCAAAGATCTTGAAAAAACTGCAGTTGGCACCTGCAGTCTGGGAATTTGAAGTGGATGCGCCTCTCATTGCGCACAAATGCAAACCGGGACAGTTCGTCATGGTACTGGTGGATGAAACCAGCGAACGGATCCCTCTGACCATCGGCGATTTCGACCGGGAAAAAGGCTCCATCACCCTGATGGTCCAGGCGGTGGGGAACACCACCCGGCACCTGTGTGAAGATTTCGCCCAGGGAGACGATATCCAGCACATCCTGGGACCTCTGGGCCAGCCTTCTGAAATGGGCAAATTCGGTACTGTGGTCATGGTCTGCGGGGGCATCGGCGTAGCACCGGTCCATCCCATCGCCCGGGCCTATCACGAACTGGGCAACAAGGTGATCACCATCATCGGGGGCCGTCACAAAGACCTGATCCTGTGGCGGGACCGGATGGAAAAGATCAGCGATGAAATGATCATCACCACCGACGACGGGTCCGAAGGCATCAAGGGCTTTGTTACCGATCCCCTCCGGAAAATGCTGGAAGCAGGGAACCATCCGGATCTGGTGGTGGCCATCGGCCCCATCATCATGATGATGAACGTGGCCAAGGTCACCCGGCCTTACAACGTGAAGACCACTGCCAGCCTCAGCTGCCTTATGGTGGACGGCACCGGCATGTGCGGCGGCTGCCGGGTGCAGGTGGGCAATGAAAGCAAGTTCACCTGCTGTGACGGGCCGGAATTCGATGCCCATCAGGTGGACTTCAAGAACCTGATGCAGCGTTCCAAGATGTACAAGGACCAGGAAGCAGTAGAATACAGTTGCGGGGGGCATTGCAGATGCGTGGAGGAATGAGAAATCCCATGCCGGAACAGCCGGCTGATGTACGGAACCATAATTTCGAGGAAGTGGCCCTGGGCTATCCGGAAGACACGGCGGTGGATGAAGCCCAGCGCTGCCTGAACTGCAAGAATCCCCAGTGCGTGAAGGGGTGCCCGGTGAACGTGGACATTCCCCAGTTCATCCATGCCCTGACGGAAAAGGATTTTGACGGCGCCATCCACATCCTGAAGAACAAGAACTCCCTGCCTGCCGTGTGCGGCCGGGTGTGTCCCCAGGAAAACCAGTGCGAAAAACACTGCATCCTGGGCATCAAGGGAGAACCGGTGGCCATCGGCCGTCTGGAACGGTTCGTGGCGGACCGGGCCCGGGAAAAGGGTACGGACATGGTGAAGGAAGGCCTGGCTCCCAAGAACGGCATCAAAGTGGCTGTAGTGGGCGGAGGCCCCTCCTGTCTCACCGCTGCCGGGGATCTGGCCAAAATGGGCTATGACGTGACCTTGTTCGAAGCCCTCCACAAAGTGGGCGGGGTGCTCATGTACGGCATCCCTGAATTCCGTCTCCCCAAAGCCATCGTCCAGCACGAAATCGAACAGCTGAAGGTATTGGGCGTGAAAATCATGACCGATGTGGTGATCGGCCGCACCTTTACCCTCCATGAACTGTTGGGTGAAGAAGGGTTCCAGGCTGTGTACGTGGGTACCGGCGCCGGTCTGCCTCACTTTATGCGGATCCCTGGGGAAGCCCTCAACGGGGTGTACGCCGCCAATGAATTCCTTACCCGGGTGAACCTGATGGGAGCCTGGAAGTTCCCGAAAATGGCCACTCCCGTGTATGTAGGGAAGAACGTGGCTGTGGTGGGGGCCGGCAACGTGGCCATGGATGCCGCCCGGACCGCCAAACGGCTGGGAGCGGAAAACGTCTACGTGGTCTACCGCCGGAGCGAAGCGGAAATGCCCGCCCGGAAGGAAGAAATCCAGCACGCCAAGGCGGAAGGCATCGAACTCCACATGCTGAACAACCCGGTGAAGATCCTGGGGAACGAAGATGGCTGGGTCACCGGCATGGAATGTGTCCGGACCCAGTTGGGCGAACCGGATGCCTCCGGCCGCCGGAGCCCGGTGGAGATCCCCGGCTCCAACCATGTGTTCGATGTGGACATGGTGGTGATGGCCATCGGCCAGGGCCCCAACCCCCTGCTGAAACACACCACCCCGGATCTGGTGACCAACCGGAAGGGGCTCATTACCGTGGATGAAAAGGAAGAAACCTCCATCCCGGGAGTCTTTGCCGGCGGTGACATCGTCACCGGGGCAGCCACCGTTATTTCCGCCATGGGGGCCGGCAAGAAGGCCGCCCTGGAAATGGATGCCTATCTGAAAGAAAAATTAGGGAAGTAACTGCAGAGCATGAATAAACTGAAACGATGGGGGCTGGCTGCGGCTCTCCTGTGCCTGGGTCTGTTCCAGGCCGGGGAGGCCGGAGCGGCAGCACCCAAAAACACCTACAAACCTGCCAGCGGAGGCTATACCCTGACGGTGCCTCCCGGCAGCAAAGAGATTTACCATACCTCCACGGGGATCCGCTTCACCGTGGGGAAGGATTTCCTGGTCAGTGCGGATCTGTACACCCTGCCCAGTTTTGTGTCCGTCCCCATGAAGCAGTACTCCACGGAGCAGAAGAAAGATTTCAAGAAGTTCCTGGGGAAGATCCAGGACCAGGAAAACGACACCATCCAGGATGACGGCAGCTCCCGGAATTTCGGCAGCCAGCCGGCCCTGGACGGGATCCTGGGAGAAAAGCTCCGAAAGTATCGGAGCACTTCCGGAGAACCGGAACCCAAAAAGGACAAGAAGAAGGATCTGGACAGCTATACCTATGTGGCGGTGCCGGAAGACAAGCTGCGGACCCACCGGCCCTTTCTGATCGGCCGGGCCTACCAGCCGGAAAAGAACGTGCTGCTGGTGGTGAACGTAAGCGCGCCGGAAAACCTGGAAGCGGCGGCCCGGTCCGCCCTCCAGTCCCTGTGTTCCGACCTGACGCTCAGCCGGGTGAAGTACACCGATGTGAACCTTCTCACGGTGCCCGGCATGGGCTATGAAATGGAAATCCCCAGCGGCTGGCGGATGTACACCCTCCGGGCGGACAATGTGCTGTTCGGACGGTCTCTGAGCAGCGTCCACACCGACGGGATGATGGTCCGGGAATTTTCCGATGACACTTTTGCGGAACTGGGGAATTCCACCCCCGAAGGGCTGAAGGAAGCGGAGAGCGCCTTCATCCAGAAGGTGACCCGGTATACGCCCAACATTACGGTACTGCGCCACGAACCCATTTCCGTGGGCACCCTCAACGGGAGCATGGCGGAATGCACCGACAGCGGGGACCTGAAAAAGGTCTTTGTGGTGAACACCTATCTGATGAACGCCCAGGGCAACGGGTATCAGATCCGGTACCAGACCGACGACACCATCAACTACGACCTGAAACTCCGGGCCTTCAAACAGTCCGTGGAAAGCTTCAGCCTCCTCCAGAACAACGACGGAAGCGGCCTGAAGCCGGGGAAGGATATGTGAAAATGGACTGTGAAAAAATGAGAAATCATTTTTTCACAGTCCATTTTCACATTTATGTCACAAACCATTCATAATCTCTTCATCCAGAAAGGTATACAATATGAATTGTAAAGTGACTGGTCAGTCCAGTACTTTTTATATGGAAAAATTGAACGGGAAGAAGGAATCTTCAATGCAGAAGAAAGCATTTGCAGTGACGCTGGCTGTACTGGCTTCCGTTGCTTCCATGGGTTTTGCAGCTCCTCAGACCAGCTGGGATCAGGGAGAATGGCAGCTGAACGCAGGGGCCTGGGCTCCCAAAGCCAAATTCGACGGGAATGAATCCAGCACCAAATGGAACTTTGACGGTGGCCTGGGTTATGGGATTTCCGACAAATGGGCTCTGGAATACAACTATCGGGGCCTGAAGACCAAAGCCGGAGATTTCAAGACCGACGGGGACCAGAACGAAGTGAACCTGGTATACAGCCTGGGCAAGAACTGGGCTCTGTTCGGCGGCTGGAACCGGATCAACAATGATTTTGACGGCAGCTACCATGGGGCACACACCGGCAGCGCTGACAGCGTGATCAACAACGTGGCTCAGTTCGGTGTACGGACCAAATACGACCTGGCCAAGAACCTGGCTTTCTATGCAGAAGGCGCCCTGGGCACCAAGAAGACCAGCCAGTGGGATGCCGGCCTGGCTTACACCTTCGCTGACAACTGGGATCTGAACGCCGGATACCGGTATGTGGATACCAAGCTGGATGACGACAACAACATCAAATACCGGGGCTTCCTGGTAGGTCTGTCCTATCGGTTCGGCGGCCACAAGAAAGCGGCTCCGGCACCTGTGGAAGAACCGGTGGCACCGACGGTGGCTGAACCGGTTGCTCCGGCTCATGTGTACAATGACTACTATCTGGACAGCATCCACTTCGATTCCGACGTGGATACCCCGAAGGCTTCCGAAGCTGCCAAACTGGCCAACTTCGTAGCCGTAGCCAAGGCTCATCCGGATTCCACCTTTAAACTGGTAGGGAACACCGACTCCGATGCTTCCAACGCCTACAACGAAGACCTGTCCAAACGCCGTGTGCTGAACGTGGCCAAATACGCCAACGACAACGGTGTGGCTGCTTCCCGTATGCAGCTGAACTACAAGGGCGAAAACAACCCTGCGTCCAACAACGCCACCGAAGCCGGCAAAGCCGACAACCGCCGTGTGGATATCTGGGAACATAAATAATTGAAAAAGCAAAAGGGCTGTTGCACGGGCAACAGCCCCTTTCTTTTTCCCCCTTCTTCCCCTATAATATCCCTATCAGAAAGGTCGTGATCATTTATGGAACCATTGGAAAAAATCGCCCGGGCTGCCATTGTCTATGATGCAGGGGATCCCCGGCGGATCCATCATCTTTTGAAAGTCCATGCTTTTGCCCGGCTGATCGGGATGGGGGAGGGGCTGGATCCCCGGACCCTGTTCCGGCTGGAAGCCGCCGCCTATCTCCATGATATCGGCATCCACGAAGGAGAACGCCGGTACGGCCACTGCACCGGGAAGATCCAGGAAGAACTGGGCCCGGACATTGCCCAGCCCATCCTGGCAGACGCCGGCATCACCGGAGAAGACGCAGAACGGATCAAGTGGCTCATCGGCCATCATCATACCTATGCCAGCATCGACGGCCCGGACGCCCAGATCCTGGCGGAAGCGGATATGCTGGTGAACCCCTACGAAGACGGAGATAACCGGCAGCAGGATGAAGCCCTGTATCAGCGGCTGTACAAGACGGAAACCGGGAAGAAGTTGTTCGAGGAGCTGTATTTGAAGGACCGATAAATCATGACAAAACAGCAGACCGCCGGGAATCCTTCGCCGGATCCCCGGCAAAAAGAACAGGAGCAGGCACAGGCCCGGCGCCGGAAAAAGAAAAAAATCGCTCTGGGGGCGGCCCTGGCGGTGCTGATCGGGGCCGTTTCCGGCTGGTACTTCCTGTACTATATCCGCACCCCCCAGTATGCGGTGAAACTGATCCGGGAATCAGTGAACAAGCACGATATCGTTACCTTCCAGGACCATACGGACCTTACGAAAGTGGTGGACAAGGGGTATGATGCCCTGCTGGCCGCCCAGGGGGAAAATGACGTGGAGGACGGTTACACCGAAGGGGAAAAGGATGAAATCACCCGGCACCTGGAGGAATTGATCCACAATGCCGTCCTGACCGGGGACTGGACCGATTCCTACCGGAAGACCCACCCGGACAAGGTGCTGCCAGTGGACTGGAATGCCCTGAAGGTGAAGGACATCCAGCCCGGGGCCAGCTATCCCCAGGACGCCCTGGTGAACGTCCAGCTGGATAATCCGGCGGTGGGCACGGATACCCTGGTGCTCCACATGCAGAAAAATGAAAAAGGGGACTGGCAGCTGGTGGAAATCACCAACCTGAAAGGGTATTACGGGAAGATCCTCCAGAAAAATCCCCGGACCAAACAGACGAAACAGGCGGCAGGAGTGGCCGGAGCCGTGCTCCAGGCGGCCCAAGGACTGGAAGACACCCCCCTGGCTCCCCTCTATGAAGCAGTCCGGGACAAGGTCCAGGAAGCCACTGGCAGTGATGAGCCAGCAGGGGGCAGTGGGACACAGGGAGGCACCCGGCGGAAAAGTGCCGGCAGCCAGGGCACCGTTCTGCCTCCTGCGGTCCAGGGACCCGGAACCACCAGCCCGGAAACCCTGGAACAGCAGCGTCAGGCCCTCCAGAAGGCCCTGAACAGCCCCCTTATAGGCAAAGTGGTAAGGACACTGGTGGACCACCAGGATGAGATCCTGGCCAAACTGGACCAGCTGGCCCAGGCTGCCCAGAACGGCCAGGGAGATGCCGCCATCCAGCAGGAAATCAGCAAATACCAGGGCCAGCTCCAGACCATAGCCAAGATCCTGGATCTGGCGGCCAGATGGATGAATTAGAAAAAGAGGTGCAGACTTGGGCTGGTGTAAACGTTTTGGTGCTTTTGTTGTGCTGCTGATGGGTGTTTGTGCACCGGCGGCAGCGGAGAAAATCCTTTTCATTCCCCTGGACAACCGTCCCGTGTCCCTGACCTATACGGTGGACAGCTTCCGGAAGGCAGGGGTCCAGGTGGTGACCCCGCCGGAGAAGTTCCTGGCCAGCGACCGGCAGAACGGGGACCCGGACAAGCTGGCCCAATGGCTGGACCAGGAAGCCCGGGGAGCGGCAGGAGCGGTGGTGTCCACGGACAGTCTCATTTACGGGGGCCTGGTGCCTTCCCGGACTCATGAACTGGATCCGGCGGTGCTGGCCCAAAGGGCCAATGCTCTGCTGGCCTTCAAAAAGCGGCACCCGGGAGTGCCCCTTTACGGCTTTGCCACGGTGATGCGCTCCCCCAAGTGGAGCAGCGCTCCGGCGGAACCGGCTTACTATGCCCAGTACGGGCCTCAGATCTTCCGGTGGGGACAGCTCCGGGACAGAAAGCGGCTGGGGATCCTCACCCGGAAGGAGAAAAACGAACTGAACCAGGTGGAACAGGCTCTGCCCCTGGATATCCGCCGGGATGTACTGGAACGCCGGGGAAAGAACCTGTTTGTGCTGAAAGGGCTTACCCGGGGCCTGGAAGCAGGGAAAATGGACTATTTCCTCATCGGACGGGACGATTCCGCCCCCTATTCCGAAGCCCATAAAGATGCGGCGGACCTGGAAAATTTCGCCGACCCGGCCTTCCGGTACAAGTTCCGGAGTTTTTCCGGGGCGGACGAACTGGGGATGGTGCTGCTGAACCGGGCCCTGAACAAGGCACGGGGAGAGACCCCTCTGGTATACGGCTGGTACAATGGGGGCACCGGAGCCGCCACTGTGGCCAGTTACGAGGACAGCCCCATGGGCACCAGTTACCGGCAGCATGTGCTGGCTGCAGGAGGATACCCGGCCCGGACGGACAAGCGGGCGGACCTGGTGCTGGGGCTCTATACCCCGGGGGACGGGGTGACCCTGGGTGCGGATTCTGCCGCCAACGGACCGGATCTGGATGAACAGGGCCAGCAGTTCCTGGCCACTGCCCAAAAGTACGTCCGGCAGGGACGGAATGTGGGGATCGCCGACGTGGCCTTTGGAAACGGAGGCAGCACCGCCCTGGTAAAGGGCCTGCTGACCGGGGAACCGGGGCAGGAGCCTCTGGGGTACCGGCTGGGGTCCTACGCCGGGTGGAACACTGCCAGCAACAGCCTGGGATACGCCCTGGGCCAGGGGATGCTCCGGCCGTATCTGAGCGACCGGGACCGGCAGGACCTTTTGACCGTCCGGTACCTGGACGACTGGCTCTACCAGAGCAAAGTCCGGCAGCAGGTGCGCCAGGAACTGATCTGGCCCCGACAGTGGACGGACGGAAAGCTCACCGATGCCCAGACCGCCCAGGCGGAAACCCTGGTCACCGAAAAAATGCTGAAAGAAGGAGTGCCCCTCCTGGGCAAGCGGCCGGAACAGTACCGGTACAGCCTGCCCTGGCACAGGACCTTCGAAGTGGCAGTGAAGAGGGCAGAGTGAAGAGTGAAGAGAGCTAGAGACTGTTCAAATATATTCAGGGAGGATAAAACCATGACCTATTATGAGGAAGCTTTGGCAATGAAAGACGAAATGATCCAGCAGAGACGGGATCTCCATGCCCATCCGGAAACCGCCTGGACTGAATTCCGCACTACGTCCATCATCGCCACAGAACTGGAAAAACTGGGATATGAAGTGAAAATGGGCGCCGACGTGCTGGACGACAGTGCCCGGATGCTGGTGCCCGACGAAGATACCCTGAAAAAATGCGCCCAGCGGGCCATCAAGGAAGGGGCCAATCCGGTGCTGGTGGACCGGATGAAAGGGGGCATGACCGGCTGCGTGGGGATCATGCACTTTGCCAAACCTGGTAAAACCGTAGCTCTCCGGTTCGACATCGACTCCCTGTTCGTGGCCGAGGACCCGGCACCCAGCCACCGGCCCAGCGCCTTGGGGTTCCAGTCCAAACACCCCGGGCTCATGCACGCCTGCGGCCATGACGGCCATGCCACCATTGGCCTGGCCGTAGCCCGGCTGGTGGCTGCTCATAAGGACAAAATGGCCGGTACCCTGAAGATCTGCTTCCAGCCCGGGGAAGAAGGGGTGGTAGGGGCCAAGAGCATGGTCCAGAGCGGCATTGTGGACGATGTGGACTACTTCCTCAGCGGCCATATCGGTCTGGGGGATTACAACGACGGATCCCTGGTGTGCATGACCAAAGGGTTCCTGGCCACCGACAAACTGGATGCGGAATTCACCGGGGTGCCCAGCCATGCAGGCGCCGAACCGGAAAAAGGGAAGAATGCCCTTTTGGCCGCTGCCCAGGCTGCCATTTCCCTCCACACCATCAGCCGCCACAGCGGTGGTTCTTCCCGGATCAACGTAGGGGTCCTGGAAGCCGGCACCGGCCGGAACGTGGTGCCCGCCAACGGTCTGATTAAATTCGAGACCCGGGGAGAAACTGCCGAAATCAACGACTTCATGGCCAAAGAAGCCAGACGGATGTGCCGGGCCGCTGCCATGCTCTATGATGTGGACGTAAAGATCACCCCCCGGGGCAGCGCCACTTCCTCCAACTCCTCCAAGGAGATGGGAGAAGAAATCTATGATTTGGTGAAATCCCAGAATCTGTACCAGCATGTGGTAAAGGAACAGAAAGTCAGCGGCAGTGAAGACTGCTGCTACTTCATGAGCCGGGTCCAGGAACACGGCGGCCAGGCCGTCTACATGCTCTACGGCACCAAAGAAGCCGCCGGCCACCATCAGAGCGATTTTGATTTCAACGAAGACGTACTGCCCCGCACCGCCGCAACCATCACCCTGCTGGTGGAGCATTTTGGGAACAAGTAAGAGTGCAGAGTGAAGAGTGAAGAGCGGGCCTGTGGCCTGCCCCTACGGCGTCAGGGTCGGATGAAATGATCCCAGAAACGGAATTTTCGACAATTCCGTTTCTGGGATTTTTTTTGGATCGATTGATACCAAGGTTGTAGGGGCTGCACCCAGGGGAACCCGTCCCGGCCGCCGGTTTTTCCATGCAAGGCCAAATGGCCAGGCATTTGGCCTCCATGTGCAGTTCTGTGGGCTGTCTCATGGATGGGTCACTTTCCTTTGATTGTTAAAAAATATCTGTCCCCTTTTTTCCCCATTGGATGTCTTATAATAAGAAGAGAGAAAGCAGAGAACCAAGGATCCAAAGAGAGATTTCTATAGGAGGAATGGAGTATGGAGAGCCAATTGCTGGATCAGTTCGGAACGCGGCACTGTGGGGTATTCCTGGGGGTGGATCCCGAAAATCTGGAAGCCCTGAAGCGGTGGCTGCGTCTGGTGGATTTTCGCTGTGAATGGGTCTGGGGCGGACGGGAGCCCTGCTGTCAGGTACTGGTCCATATGAATGCACTGTACCGGCCGGTGTTGGAACGGCTGGGCCCTGCCATGAGCCGGCGGTTTGGGCAGAAAGGAACCCTTTTTGCCGACGAAAACGGCCAGGCCTGGGAATTTTCCCAAAAGGGAGACAAGGGCAAAGCCCTGGGACCACTGACACCCCAGGTGCTGGATCGGTTTTACAGCAGCCTCCTGGGGGAACCCTTCCACTTTCAGGGGTTCCGATTCATGTACACGGTGAATACCGGAGTGCCTGCCATCATCATGGCCCAACATGTCCATGAGCTGATGGAAAAATATGAAGACTGGGATGTACGGTTCCTGGAGAGAATGGGAAATCCAAATGTGAATAAGGAGTGGTGAAAATGGATAAACTGGTATTGGCCTATGAAGTGGCAAAGAAATTCCACGCCGGACAAAAGGACCGGGCCGGGAAAGACTACATTTATCATGTGAAGTTCGTATCGGATCAGGTGCTTCCCCTGGGGGAAGAATATGCCCTGGTGGGGATGCTCCATGATACCCTGGAAGATACGGCCATGGACCGGGGAACCCTGGAACAGTTGTTTGGGAAAACCGTGGCAGATGCGGTGGCCCTGCTGACCCATGACAAGAAGGTGCCCTATCTGGAGTATGTGCGGCAGATCAAAGAAAGCGGGAATCCCTACGCCATCGCCGTGAAAAAGGCGGACCTGCGGAACAATATGGACCTGACCCGGCTGCCGGAAGTGACGGAAAAGGACCGGAAACGGGTGGAAAAATACCGCAAAGCGTACGGGATTTTAAGTGAAGAGCAGTAGGCCGACAGAGAGCTGGGCATCGCAGGAGGTTCAGACTATGGAGAGCAAAGCAGGGGAAAAAGTAAAGCAGGCAGATGCAAAGGAACAGCTGGGGAAAGAAACTTGTGAACTGGATCAACTGTTTTTGAATCTTCCAGCTGGGGAGGCTTATCCTCAAATCCAGGCGAAAGCCTGGGATGGCTGCGGCCGGGCTCTTTTTCTTCTGGCTCTGTACCTGGATGGAGGATATGGAACCTTCTTCCTGGATGAGGGACTGGCCCGGTCTTACGCTTCTGCGGCTTCCCGGGCCGGGGATCCGGTGGCTCCTGCCTTTGGCGCATTGAAAGACCTGCCCGGCCTGGGCGAATCCGTCCGGGTGTTCGTCCGGCAGAGAGAAAAAATCCGGGCCCGGGCAGCAGAAGGAGACTTCCTGGCACAGTATTATCTGGGAATCATGTACGCCTATGGAGAAGGCGTGGATCCATCCTATGAAGAAGCTCTGATTTGGTTCGGGAAGTCCGCTGCCCAGGGCTTTGCAGCGGCCCAGCTGGCCATGGGTTCCTTTCTCCGGCTGGTGAGTGAAGAGAAAAATGAAAGCTGGCGGGAGAAACGGCTGGCATGGTATCAGAAAGCCGCTGCAAAAGGCCATGCAGAAGCCCAGGTGCGTCTGGCCCAGGAATACCGGCTGCGCTGCCATGACCTGGAACAGGCCGGAATCTGGTATGAGAAAGCCGCCCGACAGGGCCATCCCGGGGCCTGTGAAATCATGGGACACTTTTGGGAAAGTGGATACCTGGGCCAGGCAGACCCTGCCTAGGCCCTGGTCTGGTATCGGAAAGCCTGGTTACGAGGCAGCCCCAGCGCCTGCAATGCCATTGCCAGACTGTACGAAGAAGGCAGGGGTGTTCCCCAGTCATGGAAACAGGCAGCAATGTGGTATAAAAGGTATTGGGGGAGATAGAAAGTTTGTGAAATGGGGTGGGGACTTTCAAGTCTCCGGGATTTAAAAGGAGACCATCTGCCGGAGGCAGATGGTCATGAGCTGACAGTCACTAGTCTCTAGTCTCTAGCGGAAGGAGGGAACCCGCCGGGCGGGTTCCTGGGAACGTATAAAAAGCGCAGGCCGGGATGGGCGTGCCTTTGGCGCGCCCCTCGTATAATAGAGTTGTACCAGATATTCCCTTTTATAGTGAATTACGGTACGATTAGAATGGAGCTGTGGATCGGTTGCGCGCCCCTACCGCTTGACGGTTTTCGT
>NZ_JBQKCH010000006.1:0-118656 GCF_052122455.1 Acidaminococcus sp. HCP3S3_G9_1
GTACTGGCAGAAACGGTTTGACCGCGTGAATCCAGACCAGGAAGTAGAGGACAAAATACAGGAAATCCGCAGCCAGCATAAAGATTATGGATATCGGCGCATGACCGGTGACTGGGCTGGAAAAGTCCTGTTCAATACAGGCTTCCTTTGCAGGCAGCATAAAAAAGTAACGAGACAGTAAAAACCATCTCGTTACTAAGGTCTAACTTTTTGGGGTCACATCAGGGGACTGGCTGCTTTCACCGTTTTCTTCTGCACGATTTGTCAGGATTTTTGCCTGTGACAGTAATTTCGGAAAATTCTTCCATGATATACTGGACCTGCTGTGGAATCGGAATTTGGCAGGGAGGAGGAATTGCCATGAGTTCACTGGAAGAAATGCTGCAGGGATATGAAATCCCGGAGGTGGTGAAAATCCGGACCATCTTTGACCGGACACGGTTGGAAAATCCGGAGGAAACTCTGTTGGCACGGCTGCGGGCCAAAAATCTGCCAGTTCTCCCGGGACAGCGGATTGCCATCACAGGGGGAAGCCGGGGAATTGCGGATTATGTGCCTTTGATGCGGGCGGCCGTCCGGTATCTGAAGGAAATGGGTGCCGTGCCTTTTATCGTGCCGGCCATGGGCAGCCACGGGGGTGCAACGGCGGAAGGCCAGGTGGAAGTACTGCGGAATCTGGGGATTACGGAAGAAAGTGTGGGAGCCCCAATCGTTTCCAGTATGGAAGTGGTGGAAATCGCCCGGACGGAACTGGACCTGCCGGTGTACCTGGATAAAAATGCCTGGGAAGCGGATGGTATCCTGCTGTTGAACCGGGTGAAGACCCATACCTCCATTTATGGCCGGTACCAGAGCGGGCTGGTAAAGATGCTGGCCATCGGACTGGCCAAGCATGTGGGGGCCGCCATGACCCACAGCCTGGGTACGGACTACCTGAATGACAACATGGCCCGGGTGGGCCTGACGGCACTGGACCATGCCAAAGTGGTGGGCGGCATTGCCGTCATTGAAAACGGGTATGACCAGCTGGCAGATGTGTATGTGCTGAAAAAAGAAGAAATCAGGGAGGAAGAACCGAAAATTTTGGAACGGGCCAAAGCCATGGTTCCCCGGATCCCTTTTGCACATATGGATGTGCTGATCTGCCGGAAACTGGGAAAGGAAATCTCCGGTACAGGGATGGACCCGGCGGTGGTGGGCCGGCCCATCAACAACCGGCCCAATGTGGGTCCGGATGTAACGGAACTGGGAATCCTGTCTCTCACGGCCAAATCGGAAGGCAACGGGAACGGCATCGGCATGGGAGATTTCATCAGCCGGCGACTGCGGGATGCCGTGGATGAAAAAATGACGGTGGTGAATGCTTTGACTGGCATGAAGCCCTTTACGGCCCGGATCCCGCCTACCATGGATACGGATGAGCTGGTGTTCAAAGCCTGCATCAAGGCAGCGGGACGGATCGCTCCGGAAGATTTGAAACTGTGCATCATCAACAGCAGCGGGGATCTGCGGCATATCTGGGCCACCAGAGCGCTGGCGGAAAATCTGGATCCTCATAAGGGAGAACTGGCCGGAACGTATCAGAAGGTGCATTTTGATGGGTCCGGAACATTGATGCTGGAAGAATAGAAAAGGGGGGTGTGAATTTTTTCACACCCCCTTTACGTATGGTCCCTGATGAATTTTTTGGGGGACTGGCCCAGTTTGCTGGTGAAGGTGCGGATGAAGTGGGTATAGGTCTGGAACCCTACGGCCTTGCCCACTTCTTTTACTTTGCCCCCTTTTTCCAACAGGGAACAGGCCATCTGGAGCCGGTACATGGTCAGATAGCTGCCGATGGTGAACCCGGTATGTTCCCGGAACACCTTGCACAGCCGGGACTTGCTTACATACAGGTGGGCGGACAGATCTTCCAAGGAAATCTCTTCCCGGTAGTGGCTGTGGATGTACTGGAGGATCTGCTGGACCAGGCTGTTGTATTCTCCGGAACCGGGCTGCCGGGCAGGTCCTCTTGCCTGCAGGATCCGGGCAATGGCCAGGACAAAATGGAACAGGAGGAGGTTCTGCTGGATGTCCTGGCCATAGGCATCCGGAGCAGGCTGAAGCAGAGACTCCATCAGACCGCTGATCTGGGCCAGTTCCTGGTGGGTCAGCTGGATGGTCTGTGGGGCGGCCTGGAACAGGGATTTCAGATCCGTCTCCTCCGTGGACAGCCGTTCCAGGACGGAAAGGGGAAACCGGATGGCATACCGGCTGGTGGTTTCGTTGGCACCGCAGAAACCGTGGTGGATTTCAAAGGGGTGGATCAGGAACAGGCTGCCTACATTCAAAGGATACTTCTGTTCCTGGAGAAAAAAATCACCGATATTGTTCAGACTGATGTAAATTTCCAGCTGGTCATGAAGATGGGGACGGGGATTCACATTATGGTCTCCCCAATAGGCATAATAGAGACAGTGTGTCATAATGAGCTTCCTTTTAGCGTAATGGATTCTTTTTTCATGATACGTCAGATGGAAGGATTTGTAAATCAAAGAAAAAGCTGCTGAATCATATCATGATTTTACGCTCGATTGGCAAATCTTCGCCGGATGGACTAAAGGAATTGACGGTAAAATTCTGAATACTCTATGATAACTGGCAGATGGCCCTGCTGATATCCAGCAGGGGTGCCAAAAGGATTTCGTGGAATTTTGCAGAATGCAGAAGGGAGCAGAAAAATGAGTGAGATTACAGTCTGTCTGATCATCGCCGTAGTGACGATGATCCTGTTCATCGGCCGGGTGTTTCCCATGGCTCTGACGTCGGTGCTGTGCGCCCTGGCCATGGGGATCTGTCTGCCCAGTGTGAAGCTGTCCGCCATATACAGCGGCTTCGGGACGGCTCCGGTGTATATGATCGCCGGGATGACCATTGTGGGGGATGCCCTGTTCCAGACAGGGGTGGCCCAGAAAATCGGGATTACCCTGAGCCGGATGAAAATCTTCCAGAATGAACGGGTCTTTACGGTCATGGTGGTTGTGGTGTGCACTCTGATGTCCGCTTTTATGAGTGATTCGGGCTGCATCGCCATGTGGATGCCCATCATTGCAGCAGTGGCAGCCGGGTCCAAGGGAAAGATCCGGTCCAAGATGGTGATCATGCCTGCCGGCATTGCCTGTATCGTAGGGGGCGCTACCACCCTGGTAGGGTCCACCTCCCAGAATACAGCCAACAGCTTCCTGATGCAGGTCCCCGGCTTTGAAGCAGGCATGGGGGTCTTTGACATGACTTCGGTGATGTGGATGGTGGATGCCCTGATGGTCCTGTATTTTGCCACCATTGGCTATACCATCACCAAAAAGACACTGAAGCCTGGCTCTCCCCATTTCGATGACGGGAATGTGTTTGCCCAGAGTTCGGAAGAACTGGACAATGTGCCCCAGGCGTCCACCCGGAAGCAGGTGATTTCCGTGTTCACCCTGCTGCTGTGCATCCTGGGCTTCATCCTGTGCGGGTTTGCTCCTTTCAACAAGTATCTGAACATCGCCAATGTGGCCCTGATCGGATCCTCCATCCTGTTTGTGACGAAGACCATCGACTACAAAACCACGCTGAAGAACATCAGCTGGGACGTACTGCTGACGGTAGGTTTCATCGCCACCCTGGGGGTGGCCCTGGAGAAGACCGGAGCCGGGAAACTGATTGCGGAACAGACCCTGGCATTCTTTGGCGGAGAGGATGCTTCCCTGAATGTGATTCTTTGCGTCATGTTCGTTTTGGGCAGCTTCCTGACCCTGTTCATGTCCAATGTGGCCGTATCCGCCATGCTGGCCCCCATTTATATCCCTCTGGCCCAGCGGATGGGCCTGAGTCCGGTGCCGTTCATCATCCTGATTGCCATTGCGTCTAATATGGCCATTGCAACGCCCATCGGGACGCCGGTGAACATGCAGATTTTGCCGGCAGGGTATAAATTCAGTGATTATGTGAAAATCGGCGGCCCTCTGTGGCTGATCTTCATGATTGCCGTATGTCTGACCGCCAAGGGTATTCTGTTCTGATGGGAGAGATGAAAAATGGAACTGTATGATGCAGTTGTTGTGGGTGCAGGGGTTGTAGGCTGCGCCATTGCCCGGGAACTGTCCCGGTATGATCTGAAAATCCTGGTACTGGAAAAGGAACTGGACGTGGCTACAGGGAATTCCAGCCGGAATACGGGGATGCTCCATGCAGGATTTACTTACAAACTGGGAACCCTCCGGGCCAAATGTTCCGTGGAAGGGAACCAGGAATTCGACCAGGTGTCCCAGGAACTGGGGGTTCCTTTCAAACGGACCGGGAAACTGGTGGTGGGCTTTACGGACCATGACCGGGAAAATATCCTCCGGTTCAAGGCCAATGGGGAAGCCAATGGTGTCAAAGGCATCCGGATGGTGGATCCGGAAGAAATGCACCGGATTGAACCCAATGCAGGAGGAAATTTTGCCATGTACGTGCCGGCTTCCGGCATCCTGGACCCTATGCAATACACTATTGCCCTGGGGGAAAATGCCTGCAAAAACGGGGCGGAGTTTTCCTTTGGCTCCCGGGTTATCGGTATTGAACCCCTGGACGGAGCCCGGCAGCAGCAGGTGCTGGGCCAGGCGGAAAAGGGCAGAGTATACCAGATTACCACCAACCGGGGGATGGTCTGCAGCCGCTGGGTCATCAACAGTGCCGGTGCCTATGCAGTAAGAATCGGTCAGCTGATGGGATATCCGGAAGTGCCCCAGATCGGGACCAAAGGAGAATACTATGTGCTGGACAAAAAAGCAGGAGCCTTTTTGAAGACACCGGTGTACCCGGCTCCCAACGACCGGGGCGGGTTCGTGACTCACGCCACTCCTACGGTGGATGGGAATATCCTGGTGGGACCGGACTGGTACACCACCACCGGACCGGAAGATTATGCCAACCAGCAGCAGAGCCTGGACCGGCTGTTCCAGGATGGCCGGAAGATGTTCAAAAAGATGGAACGGCAGTACTTTATCCGGAACTTTGTGGGTATCCGCTGGCGGAACTGCGATCCGGTAACCAAGGAACCCCTGGATTTCCGGATTATGACGGATCCGTCCATTCCCCATACGGTGAGCCTGGTGGGTATCGAATCTCCTGGGGTGACGGCGGCTCTGCCGCTGGCCCGGCGTGTAGTAGACATTCTGGTGGGAGAAACGGAAAATGAAGGGGGAAAAGTTACCCGGAAACAGGATTTCGATCCAATCCGGAAACCCATCCGCCGCTTTGCTGAAATGAGCCTGGAAGAAAAAGAAGCAGCCATCCGGGAAAACCCTGCTTATGGACAGGTGTTCTGCCGGTGTGAAAATGTTTCCAAGGCAGAAATCCTCCAGGCCATCCACAATCCTCTGGGGGTCCATACCCTGACCGGCATCAAGAACCGGACACGGTCCATGATGGGCCGCTGTCAGGGAGGCTACTGCCAGACCCGGATCACCCAGCTGCTGGAACAGGAACTGGGAACGGCGCCGGAAGATCTCCGGTATCAGCGGGAAGGCGGCTGGCTGTTCACCGGAGAAGTGCGGCCGGAAACCAAAGGGGAGGAATGAAGGATGGAAGGAGCCAATGGAATGAAACAGGAAGAGAAGATCCGGCAGGCGGATGTGGTGATCATCGGCGGCGGACCGGCCGGGCTGGCGGCTGCTGTCCGGCTCTATGACCAGGGGGTCCGGGACATCCTGATCCTGGAACGGGAGCATCAGCTGGGAGGGATCCTGAAACAGTGCATCCACGACGGGTTTGGGCTGACCCGGTTCGGAGAGACTCTCAGCGGGCCGGAATATGCGGACCGGTTCATCCGGGAAGTACAGGACAGGGAAATCCCCTACATTACCGATACCACGGTGATCCAGATCACTCCGGAGCATCGGGTTTACGCCGCTCATGAAACGGGCATGGTGGCGGTCCAGGCCAGAGCCGTGGTGCTGGCCATGGGCTGCCGGGAACGGACCCGGGGAGCCCTGGCCATTCCGGGGACCCGTCCGGCCGGGGTCCTTACGGCCGGTGTGGCCCAGGCCTACATCAATCTCCAGAACCGGATGCCCGGCAAAGAAGTGGTGATCCTGGGATCCGGGGATATCGGCCTGATCATGGCCCGGCGGCTGACCCTGGAAGGGGCTCATGTGAAGGGTGTCTATGAAATCAATCCCATTCCCAGCGGTTTGCCCCGGAACATCGAACAGTGCCTCCATGATTATGATATTCCCCTCTATCTGAGCCATACAGTAACGGATATCCGTGGCCGGGACCGGCTGGAAAGCGTAGTGGTGGCTCAGGTGGATGAACATCTGCGGCCCATTGCCGGGACGGAAGAAGAAATCCCCTGTGATACCCTGATCCTTTCCGTGGGACTGATCCCGGAAAATGAACTGACCCTGGGGGCCGGGGCGGTGCTGGATCCCCATACCCAGGGTGCCCTGGTGGATGAATTCTGCCAGACGACGGTTCCCGGACTGTTTTCTGCCGGCAACGTGCTCCACGTCCATGATCTGGTGGATTTTGTTTCCCTGGAAGCGGAAGGCATGGCGGAGGGAATCCGGCAGTATCTGGAAAATGGACTGCCCGGAGCGGTCATCCCGGTGTGCTGCGGAAAGAATATCGGTCATACGGTTCCTCAGCGGGTCAGTGGACAGACGGGTTTCCGGCTGTCCCTGCGGGTGCGGCAGCCTCAGCGGAATGGCTGTCTGACAGTGAAACAGGGCGGGCAGGTTCTGGTGCGGAAAAAGATTCCCAACGCACTGCCGGCCAATATGATCGAACTGGAGGTTCCCTGCAGTGGGCTTTCTGCAGAAGGAGAAATCGAGGTGAGCCTGGATGAATAAGGAAATGACCTGCATCGTCTGCCCCAACGGATGCACGCTCAAACTGGATTATGAGATCCGGGAAGGAAAACCGGTGCTGGCTAAGGTGACGGGGAATCTGTGCCCCCGGGGACTGGAATATGCCCGGCAGGAACTGCTGGCGCCCAAACGGACCATTGCCAGTTCCGTGCTGGTGGAAGGGGGCGAACTGCCTTTGGTCAGCGTACGGACCCGGGGTGCCATCCCGAAAGAAAAAATCTCTGACGTGATGGAAGAAATCCGGAAATGCCGTGTGAAGGCTCCCATAGCGGCAGGAACGGTGCTGCTGTCCAATGTACTGGGCCTGGGAGCCGATGTGATTGCCACCAAAACGGTGGAAAAGAAATAACCCCATAAGAAAAGGACCTGTCCACAGGAGACGGGCCCTTTTTGTTTACCGGTTGTAACCGGGACTGTGCCGGGAAAATTGTTCTTCCATGGATTTCCCATACTGCCGGGCCAGGTCCAGCAGATACCGGGTGGCTTCCCCCAGGCGGTAGTCTTTCCGCCGTACTACGGAAACGGACCAGGTGGGATTTTCCAACATCCGGAACCAGGCACATTCATTCCGGTGGCTACTGGCCAGTACCCGGGAATGAGGCAGGATGGTGCAGCAGAATCCCCGGCTCACCAGAGTGGCCAGGGCACTGTTCATGGCCGTTTCCAGCATGATGTGGGGGTAAAAGCCGCTTTTTTCGAACATGGGATCGATGACGTCCTGACGCATGGTGGAAGATTTGAAAATCAGAGCAAAGGAATCATCCTTGAACAGCCGGAGATCGATGACCCGGAGAGGCTTTCCGGCGCTGAGGGGAACCGCCCGGGAAGCCAGGGGATGGGACAGGGGAACCCCCAGCAGCAGGTCTTCCTGGTATAGGTCTTCCCGGATCAGGGTGCGTTGGAGCGGGGCCGGAAGCTTTTTGATCAGGACGATGCCCAGATCAAGGGATCCGTGGTTCAGCATGTGATACTGGTCTGCCACAATCTTTTCCACCAGGGAAAAATTGATGTGGGGATAGCGCTGGTGGAACTGCTGATAGATGGCAGTAAAAGCATCGATGCCGTGTTCATGGGTCAGGCCCAGGGAAATCAGGCCGCTGATACTGGTCTGGAGATCGCTGAGCTGGGTCAGCGTATTCCGCCGGATCCGGAGGATTTCCGTGGCACTGTCCACAATGAGCCGACCGGCAGGGGTGATTTCCAGATGATGGTTGTCCCGTTCAAAAAGTTTCACGCCCAATTTGTTTTCCAGTTTGATCAGCTGCTGGTTCAATCCCGACTGGGTGATGAACAGTTTCTGGGCCGCTTTGGAAATGCTGCCGCAGTCGGCAATGGTCACGATGTAGTCAAGGACCTGGATATCCATGGCAAGGCTCCTTTCCAGATTTTTGATAGTAATGATACTTCTTATAACTATAATTATTAGCACGTTTACTGATAACAAACAAGATGATAGGATAAAAATATGAAAAATTCCGGAAAATTCTTTCTTCAGAGAGGGGAGTAGGGAAAATGAAACTGGTCAAATGGCTCGACAAGAATCTTGAACTGGTGATTTTGGCCATTATGCTGGCAGTGATGTGTTGTCTGTCCTTTGCCAATGTCATCATGCGGTATGCTTTCCATCATGCGCTGACCTGGTCCGATGAAATCTGCTGCTATCTGCTGGCCCTGTCGGCTTTCTACTGTCTGCCCTGTGCTGTGCGCCACGGGGTCAGCATCAAGGTGGATACCTTTACCACCATGATGCCGGAAGGTCTGCAGAAAATCCTGGGCCTGGTGTGTGACGGTGTCATGATCCTGCTGTTGGCTTATCTGTTCAAAGGAACCCAGGAACTGATTGCCAAGGCGGCGCTGATCCATCAGGCCAGCCCGGCTCTGGGCATTCCGGTGGCGGATATTTACCGGGCCATGGCTTTCGGCATCCTGCTGGGAATCTTCCGGTACGCACAGCTGATGGTAAGAGTCCTCCAGGGGAAAGCCACCCTGGAAGGGGATAATGGGAATGATATACAAAACGGAAAGGGGGCTGGAGAAGAATGAACATTGGATTCTTTTTTGTACTGCTGGGAGCATTGCTTTTCATCGCTCTCCCGGTAGGCGGGGTATTCACTCTGCTGTCCACGGCTCCCAATCTGCTGAACGGCCAGTTTACTTTTGGCATCAGTGATGTAGCCCGGGCTATGTTCTCTGGCCTTAACAGTTTCACCCTGCTGGCTGTCCCCATGTTCATGGTTTCCGGGATGATTATGGCCCAGGGAGGGATTTCCAAGAAGCTGTTCAATTTCTTCGGGTATTTCATCGGCAACAAGACGGCCGGGTTCCCCTGTGCGGTAGTGGCTACCTGCATGTTCTATGCAGCCATTTCCGGTTCTTCTCCTGCAACGGTTTCTGCTGTAGGGGCCATGACCATTCCTTTTCTGGTATCCATGGGATATGAAAAGATCTTTGCCACCTCCATTGTGACGGTGGCCGGGGGACTGGGGGTCATCATTCCTCCCAGCATTTCCTATATCGTCTATGCCTCCACGGCCAACTGCTCTCCTTCCAAGCTGTTCATTGCCGGGATCATCCCGGGGATCCTGATCGGGGTCTCCCTGATGGGGTACTGCTGGATCTACTGCAGAAAGCACGGAGAGGATAAAGAAAAACTCAACGCCAGCTATCGGAAGCTTCATGAACAGGGATTGTGGAAACTGTTCCGGGAAAGCTTCTTTGCCCTGATGACACCGGTCATCATCCTGGGGACCATTTATTCCGGGGTCTGCAGTCCCACGGAAGCGGCGGTGATTAGCGTGTTCTACGGCCTGTTCATCTGCCTGTTTGTTTACAAGACACTGCAGTTCCAGGACCTGGGGAAAGTGTTTATGAAAGGGGCCAAGACCTATGTGAACATCCTCTTTGTGATTGCGGCAGCCGCGGCCTTTGCCAAGGTCATCACCCTGCTCCGGTATCCCCAGACCATCAGCACGGCAGTACTGGCTATCTCGGACAACAAGTATGTAGTGCTGCTGATCATGAACATCATCATGCTGATCTGCGGTATGTTCATCGATAACATTCCCAATATCATGATTCTGACTCCCATTATGGTGCCGGTGGCCACGGCTTTGGGTGTGGATCCCATCCATTTCGGGATCATCATGACCTGCAACCTGGCCATTGGGATGGTAACGCCGCCCATGGGCATCAACCTGTTCGTGGCGTCCGGGATGACCAAGATTCCCATGCTGAAGCTGGCACGGGCCACGGTTCCATTCCTGGCCACCTTCCTGCTGTCTCTGATGCTGATTACCAATATCCCTGGCATTTCCATGGGGCTGGTCAGTGCCCTTTCCAAAGAAAAGGCCAAAGTGGCCTCCAATATCAGTACCGCACTGGATGCGGATGCGGATGAATTCGGGAAAAACATCCAGCCTTTGGATCCCAGTGAGATTCCGGGAGAATACCACTGGCGGGCAGCTATGACAGTGGCGGATTCTTCCATCAACTACCAGATGGTAGCGGAATTTGCCCACCTGCTGAAAGAAAAATCCGGAGGCAAGATCACCGTTGACCTGTATCCTGGCGGCCAGTTGGGAAACACCACGGAATTTACCGAAGCGGTGGTCAGCGGTTCCATCGAAATCGGTACCGGCATGACTACGGATCTGGTGGATTTCATTCCTCAGTATGCGGTGTTTGACATGCCCAACCTGTTCGACAATGTGGGGCAGATGCGGACTGTGCTGAACGGGCCCTTTGTCCAGGTGATGAACCAGTACTGCAACGCTGGGGGCATTCAGATGCTGGGGTATTCCGATGCCGGCTTCCGGGAACTGACCACCAACAAAAAGGTGACGAAACTGGAAGACCTCCAGGGCCAGAAAATCCGTGTGATGACCAACAAATACCATATTGCCTACTGGAACGCCTTGGGAGCTGCGGCTACCCCCATGCAGTTCACGGAAGTGTTCATGGGCCTCCAGCAGGGCACCATCGACGGGGAAGAAAATCCCTACATGAACATTGTGGGGAACAACGTCCAGGAAGTCCAGAAGTATGTGGTGGAAACCAACCATGTGGGCCATATCATCACCTTCTTCATGAACAAGGACGTGTACAATTCTCTGCCGGACAACGTACGGAAACTGGTGGATGAATGTGCGGCGGCGGCCACGGCTTATGGGAACCGGCGTGCGGACAAGAGCATCCAGCAGTACAAACAGACCTGCATTGATGCCGGCTGTGAAATCGTTACCCTGGATCCCCAGGTGATTGCCCAGCTCCGGGAAAAAGGCAAAGTGGTCTATGACATGGTGAGAAAAGACCAGGGCAGTGAAATCGTGGATCAGCTGCTCCAGGCTGTGGACCAGGCCAGGAAGGCCGAAAAATAAAACAGGTGACCCGGCAGGATAATTTCTGCCGGGTCTTTTGAAAGGAAGTGCGGAACAT
The DNA here is from genome assembly GCF_052122455.1 of Acidaminococcus sp. HCP3S3_G9_1. Classification (NCBI taxonomy): domain Bacteria; kingdom Bacillati; phylum Bacillota; class Negativicutes; order Acidaminococcales; family Acidaminococcaceae; genus Acidaminococcus; species Acidaminococcus sp. HCP3S3_G9_1. The sequence continues at coordinate 11,310 of NZ_JBQKCH010000006.1, forward strand.
GGATTTTTTGATCAAAAACGGGCAGGTGTATGATCCGGAAACCCATCAGCTGATACGAAAAAATATGGCCTTGGTCAATGGGAAAATCGAATATCCCGGAGAAGGGAGGGATGAGTCCGGATACAGACAGGTCATTGACGCCCGGGATTGTCTGGTAACGCCCGGTCTTATCGATTACCACACTCATTACTTTTTTCGGGGCAGTGAAAATGGCGTCAATGGGGATGCAGCCTCCTTCTGTATGGGCATTACTACCGCTGTGGACGGGGGGACTGCCGGCGTAGGAGGCTATGAACTGTACCGGGCCAGCGTGATGGCCATGTCATCGGTGCGGATCCTGAACTGCCTCCTGGTGGCTTCGGGAGGGCAGTCCAATGACCGGTATCCGGAGAACCTGGATCCCCGGTATTTCGAGGAGAAAAAGATCCTGGACTTCTTCCGGAGGTATGGGGACAACCTGGTGGGCCTGAAAACACGGCTTTCCCGTGGAATCCTGGATGAGGACATGGCCAGAAGTTCTCTCAAACGGACCGTGGAAATTGCCGAGAAGGCCGGGACCCGGGTGGTGGTCCATGTGACGGACTGCCCTCTGCCCCTGGATGAAGTGGCGGAAATCCTGCGGCCGGGAGATGTGATCTGCCATATTTACCAGAACCGGGGAGAGCACACCTGCCTGGATGAACGGGGAAAGGTCCTGCCGGGACTGTGGGAAGCCCGGAAAAAAGGGGTCCTGTTCGATGCATCCAACGGCCGGAGCAACTTCGACCTGGAAGTAGCCCGGAAAGCGGTGGAACAGGGATTTGTACCCGATGTAATCAGTTCAGACAACAATGCCTCCAGCTGTTTCCTCCAGCCTCTCCATTCCCTGCCCCGGATCTTATCCAAGTATCTGGAGTTCGGGATGCCCCTGGAACAGGTGCTGGATTGTGCCACCTGGAAGCCGGCTCAGCTGATCGGGCGGCCGGAACTGGGAGCCCTGGCCAAAGGAAGCCCGGCTGATGTGGCTTTGTTCCGGCTGAAAAAGAAAGACGTGGAGTACAGTGATATCAACGGCAATACCATGACCGGCCATCAGGTACTGGTGCCTCAGATGACCTTTAAAGGGGGCCAGTGTGTATACTGCCAGGCGGATTTTGGATAAGGAGGAAATGGCTGTTTCTTGGGATGGGCCGCATCCTCGCATCCTATGGCCGCTGACAGCTGACAGCTGACAAAGGCCGCCGGAAAATCCGGCGGCCTTTCCTACCTAAAGCAATCCATGTAATTTTCCCAGTTTCTGAATCTGATCCAGAGAGTAGTGGGTGATCCGGGAAATGGTTTCCATGGGGATTTTTTCCTTCAGCATGCCAAGGACGTTGGCTTCCCGTTCTTTCAGGCGGCCCTTTTGTTCGCCTTCTTCCAGAATGGATTGTCCGTATGTACACATGGTCTCCGCCTCCTTTTTCATCTCTACAGTCATGGGGATGTGGTATTCCCGTATGAAAATTCGATTCTTATTTACTGTTTATTTTATCATGTTTGATGGGTGATGGACGAGAGACGAAAGGAGGCAGAGCCGCTTTCCAGCCTCACACCGATGGATACCATCTGCCGGGGGCAGATGCTTCTGAACTTGTAAAACCCCCAGGCCGGGACGGGCGGGCCTTTGGCACGCCCCTACGGCGTTGGGGGCGGGCATTGTTTGTTCGACCGATTGGACGGGGATGCCGTCCAAGGGAGAGTCTCCGTAAGAAAATCGTTGTTAGCCGGCTCCTGGACAGCGACGGCGTAGGGGCTTGCCCCAGGCAAGCCCGTCCCGGCCGCCCAGGGGGCATATATTCAAAAAGGGGGTACTGCACAGAACGTGCAGCACCTCCTTTTTTCGTTCATCCCAATAAAACACTGTTGTTATTCTATACTAAACAAAATAATGGAAAACAGAAGCTGCATAAATTTATAGAGCTTCTGTTTTTTTCTTTAAAACTGTTGTATTACTTATGAAATCGCAGATAAAAAGAATACTGGAAATTTTCTAAAAATACCATTGACAAGGAGGATGTGTTTAATTATACTGTACATAACAAAGAAATTATGTTTAATAAATCTGAACGGAGGGATTTGTGATGGATGCGGAAAAGTACATTGCTCAGGACCCGGTGATCCGGGAAGTTTCGGAAAAGAAGGAAACGGTGTGGGTGAACCCCCGGTACCTTCCCTTTGACATGACCAATGCTGTGTGCAGCCTGGTGGTGTCCGATGCCATGATCGACGATGCGGCAGACCGGCTCCAGCGGTTTGCGCCTTTCATTGAACGGTGCTTCCCGGAAACGGAAGTGACTCATGGGCTGATCGAATCTCCCCTGAAAGCCATTCCGGATATGCAGAAGGCCCTGGAAAAGGACTTTGCCTGCACCATCCCCGGCCATCTGCTGCTGAAGATGGACAGCCATCTGGCCATTGCCGGTTCCGTCAAGGCCAGAGGGGGCATCTATGAAGTCCTGAAACATGCGGAAGACCTGGCCCTGGCTGCGGGCAAACTGAAGGTAACGGACAACTATGCCAAACTGGCAGATCAGGATATGAAGGATTTCTTCCATCAGTATACGGTACAGGTGGGCTCCACCGGGAACCTGGGCCTGTCCATCGGGATCATGAGTGCGGCGCTGGGCTTCAAGGTGAAGGTCCACATGTCCATGGATGCCCGTCAGTGGAAAAAAGATCTGCTCCGGCAGAAGGGCGTGGAAGTCATCGAATATGCCGATGACTATTCCAAGGCGGTGGCGGAAGGCCGCCGGCTGTCCGACCAGGATCCCACCAGCTATTTCGTGGATGACGAAAAATCCGTGAACCTGTTCCTGGGCTATGCTGTGGCTGCCAGACGGCTGAAGAAACAGCTGGATGACATGAATATCACCGTGGATGCTGACCATCCTCTGATCGTTTACATCCCGGCCGGTGTGGGCGGGGCCCCCGGCGGCGTTTCCTACGGTCTGAAACGGATCTTCAAGGACAATGTCCATGTGTTCTTTACGGAACCCACCCTTTGCCCTTCCGTCCTGCTGGGCACGGCCACCCAGGAATTCGAAAAGGCCAACGTCCACGACTTCCACATTGACGGGATTACGGAAGCAGACGGCCTGGCCTGTGCCAGCCCCTCCGGATTTGTGACCCGGATCATGACCAACCTGCTGTCCGGGGACTTTACGGTGGATGATTACCGGCTCTTCAATTTTCTCCGGGATCTGAAGAAAACCGAAGACGTGGAAATCGAACCTTCCAGCTGTGCGGCCTTCATCGGACCCTGCCGGCTGACGGTGTATGAAGGGACCCGGAAATATCTGAAGGACCAGGGCCTGGATGCAGGCAAACTGGCCAACGCCACCCAGATTGCCTGGGCCACCGGCGGCCGTCTGGTACCGGAAGAAATCCGGAAAGAATACCTGAACACCTATCTGAAAAAATAAGGTCTGTTCCCCCAAGGGGGAAGGAGGGATTTCCATGAATGGTGCATTTCCTGTGATTGCCGGGCTGGTCCTTGCGGTGCTGGCCCTGGTGATCTGTACTGTTAAACTGAAGCTTCACCCGTTCTTTGCCTTGATTGCCACGTCCTTTGTCTTTGCCATTGTGTCCGGCATGGGCATGGAGCCTATGCTGAAGGCCTTTGCAGATGGCATGGGAGGAACGGTGGCGGATATCGGCCTGGTCATTGCCCTGGGGACGGTGACCGGGGCCCTGCTGGAAAAATCCGGGGCCGCGGAAACCATGGCCAAGACCATTTTGAAGATCACCGGCAAGAAACATGCAGCCCTGGGGCTGGCCATTACCGGGTACTTCGTTTCCATCCCGGTGTTCTGTGATTCCGCTTTCGTCCTGCTGAGCCCCATTGCCAAAAGGCTCTCCCGGGATACCAAGATTTCCATGACCACCATGGCCATTTCCCTGTGCATGGGCCTCCACGCCACCCACATGTTCGTGCCGCCCACCCCTGGCCCTCTGGCAGTGGCCGGGATCCTCAGCGCCGACCTGGGACAGGTGATCCTGTTCGGGGCTCTGGTATCCATTCCCGTGACCCTGGTGGCTTACCTGGCTTCCCTCTATGCCGGGAACAAATACTACTATCTGCCCACCAGTGTGGAAGACACGCCGGAACATCAGAATCTGCCCAGTGCCATGATGTCCTTCCTGCCCATCCTGGTGCCCATTGCCCTGATGCTGCTGAAAACTGTAGGCAGCATGTGCAAGCTTACCGGTACCCTGGCCCTGGTGCTGAACATTGTAGGGACTCCGGCGGTGGCTTTGCTGATCGGGCTGCTGATTGCCGCTGTGGGCTACCACAACATCTTTCCGGAAGACACCAAAGCCTGGGGCTTTGACGGGGTCATTGCCGACGCCATGAAGACGGCCGGACAGATTGTCCTGATCGTAGGGGCCGGCGGGGCCTTCTCCGGAGTGCTGAAAGCCTCTCCTCTCCGGGACATCCTCACTGCCAGCATGAGCGGGGTTTCCATCGGCATCCTGGCACCTTTCCTGATTGGGTTCCTGTTCCGGACCTGCGTAGGCTCTGCTACTATTGCCATGGTAACGGCAGCCACCATGATCACTCCTCTGATCGATGTGCTGGGCTTCGGTTCTCCCATGGGCCGGGTGATTGCCATGCTGGCCTGTGCTGCCGGGGGCATGATGGTATTCCACGGGAACGACGATTTCTTCTGGGTAACGGCCACCACTTCCGATATGGATACGTCCATTGCCTACAAGACCATTCCCATTATCAGCGTGCTCCAGTCCATGACCGCACTGGTCACCGTGTTCCTGCTGAGCATGGTATTGCTGTAACAAAAAAACTGCCGCGGCTGCGGCAGTTTTTTTGTGCTTAAAAAGAAGGAGGAGTCACGGCGAAGATGACCCGGACCAGTTCTTTGGACCGGTTGGACCATTTGTGAGGGTGGCCGGACAGGATCCGTATGCTGTCTCCGGCAGAAAGCTGGTAGGTCTGGTCATCCACGGTAATTTCCACTTGGCCTTCCATCACATAGGCAGTTTCCTCGCCCTGATGGCCCCGGGGAACTTTGGTGGTGACGGTGCCGGCGGGGATTTCCATCAGGATGAATTCAATGGTACTGTCCGTATCCGGGGTCAGCAGCTTGTAGGTGACTTCCGTGCCCCAGTGGCCGATGATCCGGTGCTCTCCCTGGCGGACGATCTGGTCTGCAGGAGTGGGGGCCTGGGGCTTGAAAAATTTGTACAGGGGGATCTGGAGAACTTCTGCAATGCTCTTCAGGGTGTTGATGGAGGGGTTGACGGCGTTGTTTTCAATCTGGCTGAGCATGGAAGGAGAGATTTCCGCATGGGCGGCCAGTTCCCGGAGACTCATCCCGGCAGCTTTGCGGTATTCCTGGATCCGCCCTCCAATGTCCATCTCTTCCATGATAACAGCTCCTTCAACAGTTGATTTCTGTCTTCATTGTAACATAAAAAGAGAGAGAAAATGGAAGGAAATTTTAGGACAGGAGTCCTACGTCTTATGCCTATGGAGACCATCTGCCGGGGGCAGATGCTTCTGAACTTGTAAAACCCCCAGGCCGGGACGGGCGGGCCTGCGGCCCGCCCCTACGGCGTTGGGGGCGGGCATTGTTTGTTCGACCGATTGGACGGGGATGCCGTCCAGGGGAGAGGTGTCATAAGGAAACCGTTGACAGCTGACAGGGGTGCTGCAGAGAACGTGCAGCACCCCCCGTTTATTTCTCCCTCAGCCACCGTTTTAGCAGGAAACCGAGAAAATAAGGTATGGTGTAGAATTTTCCGTTCCAGCCGATGTTTCCGGTGCTGAGTTTGATGCCGTACCGGATGTCCGGATAATGGCTCGAATCTTCCAGGAGACGGTTCAGGGAGCGGGTACTGCCGTCGGTGGCTTTCACCTCCACGGGGATCAGGGAATCTGCATCCCGGACGAAAAAGTCCATTTCCAGGGTGCCTTGGGTGTTTTTGTAGTAATACAGGCCGTAGCCCTGCTGGACCAGCATCTGGGCGGCCATGTTTTCAAAGAGAGCGCCTTTGTAAACGCCGAAGTTACGGTTCCGGCGCAGATCCAGCTGGGCTTCTTCGTCCAGAGAGGCGATCAGGAGACCGGTGTCGGCAAAATACAGCTTGTACTGGTCTGGGTTGTAATTCCCTTTCAAAGGCAGTTCCGGATGGTCCAGGCAATAGCAGACATTGACGATGCCGGCGTTGGACAGCCAGTCCACTACCCCCAGATATTCCCGGTTCCGGGCTCCGTGGGCCACTTTGGAAATCTGGAATTTTTTGTTTTCCTTTCCCAGAAATACAGGGATTTTCCGGTAGACATTCAGGATTTTTCCTTTGTCCAGGCCGCCGACATATTTGGTGATGTCCTCTTCATAGTCCAGGAGCAGCTGTTGCTGGAGCTGGAGAGTGCCGCTGAAATTGTTCTGCTGGATGAACCGCCAGACTACTGCAGGCATGCCTCCCAGCACCAGATAGTCCTGGAAGTTTTTTTGCAGCACGTCCATTTCCAGCCTGGAAAGGGGCCGGGTTTCCAGCAGATGCTGATAAAAAAGGTCCACCTGTTCCGAAGTGTAGCCTCTGGCCCAGAGAAATTCTTCAAAATCCAAAGGATACAGGGTGATATCTTCCTTGTAGCCCACACTGTTGGATTCGATTTCCTGATAACTGATGCCCATAAGGGATCCGGAACAGATCACATCATAGCGGCCGTCCAGCTGGAAGGCCTTGAGACTGGTAGCGCAGTTGGGACAGGCCTGGAGTTCGTCGAAAAAAATCAGGGTTTCATGGGGCTTCAGCTGCAGGCTGGGGTCCAGGAAGGTGATGTTCTGAAGGATCCGGTTCACATCGAATCCGTCATCAAAGATGTGCCGGTATTCTTTCTGGAGGACAAAGTTGATTTCCACCAGGTGGGTGTAATGGGTGCGGGCAAAATGCTCGATGGCTTCCGTTTTTCCCACCTGCCGGGCTCCTTTGATGATGAGAGGAAGGTGATGGGGGGAATTCTTCCATTGGACCAGGAAGGAATCGATTTTCCGGGTAAGCCGGTTCACAAAAATCACGCCCTTTCTTCTCTAAAAATCACAAAAATCATGGTATTTTAGATGATTATATCACAAAATTATTAAAAATAGGGAGGAGTGCACGGTGGAAAGCGGCAGAGCCCCTTTCCAGTCTCACACCGATGGAGACCATCTGCCGGGGGCAGCTGCTTCTGAACTTGTAAAACCCCCAGGCCGGGACGGGCGGGCCTGCGGCACGCCCTACGGCGTTGGGGTCGAGTGTTGTTTGTTCGACCGATTGGACGGGGATGCCGTTGTGACGGCAAAAAAGGGCCGGTTCCTGGACAGCGACGGCGTAGGGGCTCGCCCCAGGCAAGCCCGTCCCGGCCGCCCAGGGGGCATAGATTCAAAATGGGGCTGTTGCATGAGCAACAGCCCCCCTTTTTTTCACTTCCCCAACACTTCAAAGATCACCTGATCCAGGGCCTTTGTGGCTTTGGAATGGTACCGGCCCGGGGCCATGGCGGTACCCAGGGGAATGGAGGTACCGTCTTTGCCCAGGGACAGCAGCTGGGCCCGGTGGAAGTACTGGCGGCTGCTGGCGTAGGTGAAGGCCAGTCCCAGACCGTTGGCGGCCAGGGCCGCGGCAAACAGGGCGGACAGGTTCTCGTTGTAGTAGGTGGGGTTCATGCCGTGGCGGAGGAAGATCCGCCGGGCTTCCCGGCCCAGGATGGTGCCGTAGCCGCTGAGCAGGAATTCGAACCGGGCCGCATCCTGGATGTTGATGTACTGGGACAATTGGGAAGGCTGCTGGCCGGCCTGGCCCTGATGGACCAGTTCCATCACCGGATGGTCCGGATGGGTGATCAGGCAGATTTCGTCATGCATCAGGAACCGGGCCTGGATCCGGCTGCGTTTTTCCGGCATCACCAGAAGGGCCAGGTCGATTTTCCCGGTGAGCAGCAGTTGTTCCAGGGCCAGGGAATTCTCTTCCACAATCTGGACCCGCACCCCCGGATATTTCTGCTGGAAAGCCTGGAGTACGGGCGGCAGCAGGAAGGATCCCCGGAAAGAACTGATCCCCAGGATCACATGCCCCCCTTTCAGGTTGCCGATATCCTGGATCTCATCCTTGGCCCGGTGGAATTCCGCCAGGGTATCCTGGGCGAACCGGATCATCCGTTTTCCCGGTTCCGTGGGCCGGATGCCGCTGGAAGTGCGGATGAAGAGTTTGTATTCTAAATGAGACTCTGTGGTGCTGAGAAACTGTGACAGACTGGACTGGGCCATGAACAGCCGTTCTGCCGCCCGGGAAATGCTCTTTTCTTCCGCCAGGGCAAGCAGGTAGTGAAGTTCCCGAAGATCCATTGTATCCTCTCCTTTGCCATCGATATTTCCTATACAAGATATCGTATTTTATCGGCTTCTGCAATAGCCAGCCCCGCGGTACACTAAAAGCAAATTTATTCAGAATACTTGTACAACAGGGAGGAATCAGAATGAGCAGAGTTTCACTGAAGGGAATCTGCGATATGCATGTGCACACCAATCCGGATCTGCGGCTGCGGGCCTACAACGATCTGGAACTGGCGGATGCGGCGGTGCGGGTGGGGGCCCGGGCCATTGTGATCAAGTCCCACCTGGGGTTCACGGTGAACCGGGCGGCCATTGCCAATGCCTATGTGAAGAAGGTCTATGGGGACAGCACCAACTTCACCATGTACGGTGGGGTGGTCATGAACAAAGTCATCGGGGGTGTGAACCCGGAAGCGGTGGAAAAAGGCCTGAAGCTGGGGGCCAAGGTGATCTGGCTGCCCACCCAGTCCGCTCGGCGGCATCTGGAAAAAATGGGGAAAAATCCCGATGAGGGAATCCAGCTGGTCCGGGACGGGAAAGTGATCCCGGAACTGGAAACGGTGTTCGGTCTGATCAAAGACCATGATGCAGTACTGGCCACCGCCCATGTATCTCCGGAAGAGGCTTTTGTGGTGGTGGAAGCGGCCCGGAAGGCCGGGGTGGAAAAAATCGTCATCACCCATCCGGAATGGTGGGTGTGCGGGTACACCTTGGAAGACCAGATCCGTCTGGTGAAGGATTATGACGTGATCCTGGAACGGTGCTATGCCCAGAACATGGGGAAAGGGAAGAAGTACCACATGAACCTGCGGGAAAATGCGGAACTGATCCAGGCTGTAGGGTACCAGCATGTCATGGTGGATACGGACGGGGGACAGACGGAAAATCCGGACTGGGAAACGGAAATCTACGAATACATGCATTACCTGGTGGAATACGGGATTCCTGAAGAACAGGTGTACTACATGACCAAAACTATTCCCTACCGGCTGCTGGGCATCCAGGAAGAACCGGTGGGCGCAGCCAAAGACTGAAACAAGGGGGAGGAAGCATTATGCTGAGTGCGGCGATTGTCCTGGCCATAGCCATTGCCATTTATCTGGGGTATAAAACCGGTCTGAACACCGGGCTGTTCTGTATTGTCTTTGCTTATCTGATCGGGTGTCTGGTCATGGGGCTGAAGCCCAAAGTGGTGATCGGGTTCTGGCCCATCAGTACCATGTTCGTGATTTTGTCCGTGTCCCTGTTCTACAATGTGGCGGCCATCAACGGGACCCTGGAAAAAATGTCCGGCTCCCTGCTCTATGCCTGCCGGAAATTCCCCGGGATGCTGCCCTATGCCCTGTTCGGGGTGGCCGTGGTGCTGTCGGTGATGGGGGCCACCTATTTTACGGTGCTGGCTTTCCTGGCGCCCATTACCCTTTTGATCTGTGATGAATCCCGGATGGACAAACTCACCGGGGCGGTGGCCATCAACTGCGGGGCCCTGTGCGGCGGGAACTTTCCCACCTCCAATCTGGGGGTGATTTTCCGGGGGCTGTCGGATACAGCCTATGAAGCCCTGAAACTGAAGGCTCCCATGGATTCCTTTGCCATGGAAATGGAAATCTTCCTGCTGTCCTTTGCCTTTTCCCTGGTGCTGATCACCCTGTTCCGGTACGGCATCAAGGCCAACCGGAACATCGGCCAGGGGGTCACCTTCAAAAGGCCGGAACCTTTTACGAAAGTCCAGAGCCAGACCCTGACCCTGATGCTGGTGATGATGGTCGTGGTGCTGGTGTTCCCCCTGCTGAAGATCCTGGTGCCCGGGAACGCAGGAATCGCCTATATGGCCGGTAAAGTGGATGTGGGCCTGGTGGCCATTATCTTCGCAGTGATCGCCCTGTTGATGAAGCTGGCGCCCCAGAAGGAAGCCATTTCGAAGATTCCCTGGAACACCATCATCATGATTGCCGGGGCCGGGATGCTGATTGCGGTGGCGGTGAAAGCCGGGACCATCAAGATGCTCAGCGCCTGGGTGGGAGCCAATGTGCCCACGCCGCTGATCCCTCTGGCTTTCTCCATCATTGCCGCCATCATGAGCTTCTTCAGTTCCACCACCGGGGTGGTGACCCCGGCTCTGTTCCCTCTGATTCCGGGTCTGGCGGAAAGCACTGGATTGTCTGCCTCCGCCTTGTTTGCCTGTACGGTACTGGGGGCCCAGTCCAGTGCCATCAGTCCCTTCTCTTCCGGCGGGTCTTTGATCCTGGGGTCCACGCCTAAAGAAGAGGACCGGAACACCCTGTTCAACAAGCTGCTGCTCCGGGCGGTGCCTGTCAGCGTCCTGGCGGCAGCTGCCTACAATTTTATTGTGGCATTTGTGCTGTAAGGGAAAGTGCGGGTTCCTTTGAAGAGTTGAAACCCCCAGGCCGGGACGGGCGGGCCTGCGGCACGCCCCTACGGCGTTGGGGTCGGGCATTGTTTGTCCGGCCGCTTGGACGGGGATGCCGTCCATGGGAGAGTCTCCATAAGGAAACTGTTGTTAGCCGGTTCCTGGACAGCGACGGCGTAGGGGCTTGCCCCAGGCAAACCCGTCCCGGCCGCCCAGAGGGCCTAGATTCAAAAAGGACCCGCCTTCATGAGAGGCGGGTCCTTTCCTTCGGCAATTGACCATTGACCGTTGACGGGGCTGCTGTGCCTGGCGCAGCAGTCCCTATTCCTTACACTCCCTGCAGAGCCCCAGAAAATAGGTCTGGTGGCAGCGGATGGTGAAACCGGTTTTTTTGGCCACGTCCTGGTCCAGGTGTTTGTGGTAGGCAAAATCCAGGTTGAACACCTTGCCGCATTTTTCGCAGCGGAAATGGGGGTGGGGATGGGGATCCACATCGTAGCGCATGGTCCCGTCGCCTACATCCACAGTCTGGATCAGGTGCATCCGGCAGAAAAATCCCAGAGACTGGTAGATAGTGGCAAAACTCAGGGTAGGCATCTGCTGCCGCACTTTTTCAAAGATTTCCGTAGCCGTGGGATGGTCTTCGGGGCCGGTAAAGGCCCGGTATACTTCCAGCCGCTGAGGGGTGATCTTCATCCCCTGGGCTTTCAGGACTTCTGACAGTTCCTTTGGACTGAGCATGGCAAAGCCTCCTTATATATAGATAGAATAAAATTGTTAAAAGAGAAGTTTCTTTAATAATAACTTTTAATACGTAAAATGTCAATAAAATCAGCCATTTCCAATGGGCGGCTTCCTCCATAACCAAACAGTTTATCCCAAGAGGGGAGATGTTGTGTTACAATTATATGATAAGATTTTGGAAAAGATCAGGGAGTGTGAAACCATATGGCGCAAGGACAGGAAAAAGAAATCAAACTGCTTTCCACCAAGGCGGGCCGCCGGAAATTCTTCCAGCTGCCTCTGGTGAAGGAAAAAATCATTCCCGGCAGCCGGCATACCCTGGACCTTTGGAACCAGTACCTGGATACCCGGGACCGGAAACTGACCCGCAGCGGCATGGCCTATCGGATCCGCCGGACCAACGGGAAGGCCTTCGAAGCCACGGTGAAAAGCCAGGGGAAGACGGTGAACGGCTTCTCCAGCCGGGAGGAATACACGGTACCTCTCACAAAGCCGGAGCCGGTGCTCCAGGGTTTTGCTCCCCAGCTGGACCAGAAGCTCCAGACCCTGCTCCAGGAAGACGAACTGCTTCCTTTGTGTACGGTGGAATTTACCCGGAAAACGGCTCTGATCCAGCTGTCTGCCGTGACGGTGGTGGAAGCGGCCCTGGACCAGGGAACCTTGACCGCCGGGGATAAAAAGGCTCCCATCGAGGAACTGGAACTGGAGATCAAACGGGGCCAGGAACGGGACCTGCTGCGGTTTACGGCGGCTCTGGCCCAGGCCATCCCTCTGTGGCCGGAAGAGCGGAGCAAGTTCAAACGGGGGCTGGATCTTACCGACTGGAAGGGGAACCCACCCAAAGACGGGAAGGCACCTGGCTGGAATCAGGAAACGGAGCCGTCGGAAGTGTGGCGGACCCTGGTCCAGCAGGCCCTGGGCAGGGGGCTGGATCTTCTGGTGCCCGGAGAGAACCGGGAATTTGAGAGCCGGGAACTGCTCACCATTCTCCAGCAGTGCGCCGGACTGTGGAACCTGGGCCAGGGCTTTTTGTCCCGGACCTCTTGGAAAAAGGGTCGGGATCTGTTGGACGGGCTCCTGGGGGTGCTGGAACCGGTGGATTACCTGGAAACGTCTGACCGGCAGCGGGAAAAGCCTTTCCCGGAAGAGCTCCTCTCCCTGGAACCGGCCTGGCAGTGGCTGGAAGACCGGTGGGTGGCGGCGGCCCAGCACTGTGCGGACTGCTGCGCCCGGGAAGCGGCAGCGGCCCTGTGGCAGCTGCTGTACCTGGCCACTCTGGCCAAAAAGGACGGAGAGAACTCCACCCTGGAAAAATTCCTCCAGGTCCGGTGGAATCGGTGGCAGCAGGAACAGCAGTTCCTGGAAGATGCCGGCAGCCCGGACCCCTGGGAACGGAAAGGTCAGCTGGAAGACCTGGCCGGGCTCCTGACCCTGGAACGGGGCCTGGGAGAAAAACGGCTGGTGAAGCGAGGGGAAGCCTACTGGGAAAAGTGGTGGAAATACTGCCGCAGCTATGCCCGGACGGGAGCCCTGGCAGAAGGGGCCGAAGGAGCCCGGGACCGGGAACTGACCCTGTCCCTGGCAGCCCTCTGTGGCCAGGAAGGGATCCGGACGGAGAAACGGGGGGACAAGGCGGATGCCGCCGGGAAGGCCTTCTTCCGGGAAGTGGCCCGTCATCCGGAATGGTCCTGTCTGGCCAAAGAAAAATAAAATCAAAAAAAGTCAAAAAAACGAAAATAATATTTGACTTTTTGACTTTTAATGGGTATAATAAGACCCGGGAAGTGAGAAAAGAGACTTCCCGGGCCCTGTTTGTTTCGGGCTCTGAATGAAGAAGATAACCCATTGATCCAATGGTTTTTGGAGGTGTTTGTTATGCAGGCAGAACGCTTGAGTGATGAAGTGCGTGGATTGTTGGAAGCTGCCCAGCAGCAAGCCGTTATGAATTACAACCAGGAACTGACCACCGTCCATCTGCTGTCCGCTATGTGCAGCCAGCCGGACGGGTTCTTCAAGTTTGTGCTGAAGAGCCTGAACGTGGATGAGACCCAGTTCAGCCGGGAGGTGGACCGTCTGCTGAAGCAGATCCCTTCCGTGAAGGGGTCCGATCAGCTGAGCATGAGCACGGGCCTGGCCCGGGTGTTTGCCCTGGCGGAAAAAGCCGCCGGCCAGAACCCGGTGACTGCATCCCATTTGCTGGCCGCCCTGTGTGAAGACGGGGATACGGAAGTGGTGGACCTGTGCAAAAAGTACGGGATCACCCGCAGTGCCATCCGTGGTTTGATCGACAAGTATGAAAACAATGGGGATGCGGATGAAAACCGCAAGACCCTGGAGAAATTCGGCCAGGACCTGACCCAGAAAGCCCGGGATGGGAAGCTGGATCCGGTAATCGGCCGTGACGATGAAATCCGCCGGACCATCGAAATCCTGTCCCGCCGGAAAAAGAACAACCCGGTGCTGATCGGTGAACCGGGCGTGGGCAAAACCGCCATTGTGGAAGGCCTGGCCCGCCGGATCGTGGCCGGGGACGTTCCTGAATCCCTGAAGAATAAGACCCTGTATGCCCTGGACCTGGCGTCCCTGGTGGCCGGGGCCAAGTACAGAGGGGAATTTGAGGAACGGTTGAAGAAAGTCCTGAAAATCGTGTCCGATTCTGCCGGCCAGATCATCATGTTCATCGATGAACTGCACACGGTGGTGGGGGCCGGGGCTTCTGAAGGCTCCATGGATGCGGGGAACATCCTGAAACCCATGCTGGCCAGAGGGGAACTCCGGTGCATCGGTGCCACCACCCTGAAGGAATACCGGAAATACATTGAAAAGGATTCCGCACTGGAACGGCGTTTCCAGCCGGTACTGGTGAAGGAACCCAGTGTGGAGGACACCATTTCCATCCTGAGAGGGCTGAAGGAACGGTACGAAGTCCATCATGGGGTACGGATCAAGGATTCCGCCTTGGTGGCTGCTGCCACGTTGAGCAACCGGTACATCAATGACCGGTTCCTGCCGGACAAGGCCATCGACCTGGTGGATGAAGCCGCTGCACGTCTGCGGGTGGAAATCGATTCCATGCCTACGGAACTGGATGAAAGCCGTCGCCGGATGCTCCAGCTCCAGATCGAGGAACAGGCCCTGTCCAAGGAAGAGGACGATGCTTCCAAGGCCCGTCTGGAAAAGATCAAAGAGGAACTGGCCAAACTGAAGGGCGAGAACGACAAGCTCATGGACCAGTGGAAGGCCGAAAAAGGCGGCATTGCCAAGATCCGTCAAGTCAAGAAGGATATGGACAATGTGAAGAAGGAAATGGAAGAAGCGGAACGGTCCTATGACCTGAACCGGCTGGCGGAACTGAAGTACGGCAAGCTGCCGGAACTCCAGAAACAGCTGGCGGCCCTGGAAAAAGAGGAACATTCCGACAAACGCTTGCTGAAGGAAGAAGTGGACGAGGATGATATCGCCAAGGTGGTGAGCACCTGGACGGGCATCCCTGTGAACCGTCTGATGGAAGGAGAAAAGAAGAAACTGGCGCATCTGCCGGAAATCCTCCACAAACGGGTGATCGGCCAGGACGAAGCGGTGGAAGCTGTCAGCGAAGCCGTAATCCGGGCCCGGGCCGGGATCAAGGATCCCAACAAACCCATCGGTTCCTTCATCTTCCTGGGGCCTACCGGCGTGGGCAAGACCGAACTGGCCAAAGCCCTGGCGGAAGTGCTGTTCAATGATGAAAAGAGCATTATCCGTATCGATATGAGTGAATACATGGAGAAACATACGGTGTCCCGTCTGATCGGTGCCCCTCCTGGATATGTGGGCTATGAAGAAGGCGGCCAGCTGACGGAAGCGGTGCGGCGCCATCCTTATTCCGTGATCCTGTTCGATGAAATCGAAAAGGCTCACCCGGATGTGTTCAACGTACTGCTCCAGGTGCTGGACGACGGCCGTTTGACCGACGGCCAGGGCCGTATGGTGGACTTCAAGAATACCCTGATCATCATGACCAGCAACCTGGGGTCCCATGAGATCATGGAAAAGAAGGGCAACATCAGCAAGGACGAAGTCCGGAGCATGCTGATGAAGTTCTTCCGGCCGGAATTCCTGAACCGGGTGGACGACATTGTGGTGTTCAAACCTCTCCAGGAAGAACAGCTGAAGGATATCGTACGGCTGATCCTGAACCATCTGGGAAGCCGGCTCCACAGCCAGCTGGAACTGACCCTGACGGCCACCGACGAAGCCGTTGCCTACCTGGCCAAAGCCGGGTTCGACCCTGCCTTTGGGGCCCGTCCTCTGAAGAGACTGATTGTCCATACGGTGGAAACCGTAGTGAGCAACAAGATCGTCCAGGGCGAGATCCAGAGAGGGGACCATATCGAAGTGGTTCTCCAGAACGGGAACATCGACGTGGTGAAGAAGTGAATACAAAAGGAGCTGCTGCACGTGTGGAAATCACATACGTGCAGCAGCTCCTCTTTTTACCCCTCCAGTACGTGGAGGATCCGGTACAGTTTTTCTTTCAAATTGGCCACTTCTTCGGCTGTGAACAGGGGACCTTTCCGGTTGATCAGGCAGCCCATGGCATGGGGGACTTTCAGGGCCTTGTCCCGGAGGGCCAGTCCATCGGGGGTGATTTCCACCACCACCACCCGTTCGTCGTCGGGCTTTCGGTAGCGCTTCACATAGCCCATGGCCTCCAGCTTCTTCAGTACCGGGGTCAGGGTCCCGGAATCCAGGTACAGCCGTTCGCCCAGGTCCCGCATGGTGATGGTCCTGTCTTCCCACAGTACCATCATGGTCACATACTGGGGGTAGGTCAGGCCCAGCTCTTTCAGATAGGGGGTATAGGCTGCCACGATCTTCCGGGCACTGGCGTACAGGGGAAAGCAAAGCTGGTTTTTCAGCAGCAGGGGATTGCAGTCATCCTTTTCATTCATATCGATCATACCTCCGGTACGGAAAAACTTTTGATTGCACTTTATTGTAACAGGAAAAGAACATGAGAACAAATTGAATTTAGCAAAATTAAATTTGACAAAATTAAATAAAACAGGTACAATGGGTTTCACAAGAGGCCGATGGCCAGAAGAAAAGAAACAGAAAGCTCCGCTTTACGGGGGCAAGGGAAAACAGGAGGAAAAGACAATGAGCATTTACGGACAGACCAAAGGAACGGAACTGGAAGCTATGGCAAAAACCATGATGCAGGCAGAAGCCAACGGCACCATGATGTATTATGCACTGGCCCGGCTGGCCAAAGAACAGGGCTATGAAGATCTGGTGCCCCTGTTCATCGAAGCCGCCAACCAGGAAGCGGTCCATGCGGGCTTCTATGCCGTGCTCAACGGGAAATATCCCCAGGATTTCTGGGGCCTGGTGAAAACCCTCCAAAAAGCGGAAACCAATGGGGAGGCCCAGGTAAAGGCCATGGCGGACAAGGTGCGGGCTGCCGGGTTTGCCGAAGCGGCTGACGAAATGGAAGTGTTTGCCAAACAGGAAGGCCACCATGGGGAACTGATGGCGGAAATCCTGGCCCGGTATCCTCAGGAAGAGAAAAAGGAAAAGGCCAAAAAGGTGTATGTGTGCCCGGTCTGCGGCTATGAATACGAAGGGGACATCAACAGCGAAAGCGACGACTGGGTCTGCCCTCTCTGCGGCCAGCCCAAAAGTGCGTTCAAGGAAGTAAAATAAGAGGATGAAAAACAGGGGGTGCTGCACAGAACGTGCAGCACCCCCTTATTTTTCAGCAAAATTCTGCAGCAGCAGTTCCTGGAAGGCCTGGACTGCCGGGGAGAACTGGTGGTCTTTTTTCCAGATCAGGGACAGACGGTCGGTGAGGGACGGATCACAGGGCCGGAAGCACAGGGGGGAGCCGGCGGTGTTGATGAGCCCGTCCAGGCCCATGGCACAGCCCAGGCCCCCGGCCACCATTTTCGCCGCATTGGTCAGAAGGGTGTAGGTACCGATGATGTTCAGCTCTTCCAGAGGCTTTCCCAGCCATTTCAGGAGCAGCCCGGATTTCAGGGCCTGCTGGGACAGGATCAGGGGCAGGTCCCGGACCTGTTCCGGGGACAGGCCGGGCTCTGCGGCCAGGGGATGGGTACGGGGCAGCAGGATCCCCCACCGGTCTTCCTGATCCAGGGGCACGCTTGCGAATTTTTCCGGGTCCGAAGGGCCGTACACCAGCCCCAGATCCAGGAGCCCCTTGTTCAGCCGTTCCCGGACCCCTTCCGCGTCGCTGCTGAAGATCCGGTAGCGGATCCCCGGATGCTGGCGGGAAAAACCCACGGCCACCTGGGAAATCAGCCGGATTACGTCGGTTTCCCCGGTGCCCAGGAAAATGTCCCCGGCGATTTCCGCGGAAGCACGGATCTCGGACCGGGTTTTCCGGTACAGGTCCAGCAGTTCTTCTGCCCGTTTCCGGAACAGGATCCCTTCCGGAGTCAGGGACAGCCGGCGGTTTTCCCGATAGAACAGGGGCCTGCCCAGTTCTTCTTCCAGGGCCTTCAGCTGCCGGGACAGGGTGGGCTGGGTAATATGGATGATCTGGGCTGCCCGGGTGACGTTGTTTTCCCGGGCAATCACCAGAAAATTTTCCAGAGTTTCCATATCCATGGGAATCACCTCTTTTTTGCATTATATCATACATAAAACGTATTGAATGTTATTAAAACAAAGAATTTTACATGGAAAACTGTTTCCCTTATACTGAAGATGTCCAAAGAAAGTAACCAACAAGTGAAAAGGAGAAAATACATGCTTGGAAATTTTACTTATGAAAATCCCACCAAAGTGTTCTTTGGCCGGGGGGCTGTGGAGAATCTGGCCTCAGCCCTGAAGCCCTACGGCAGCCAGGTGGTCCTGGTCTACGGAGGCGGTTCCATCAAGAAGAACGGCATTTATGACAGGGTGTGCAAACAGCTGGAATCTGCCGGCAAAGATGTGACGGAAATTCCCGGGGTCATGCCCAACCCCACCATCGACAAACTCCGGGAGGGCATTGCCATTGCCCGGCAGCACAAGGCGGACTTCATCCTGGCCGTAGGAGGCGGGTCCTGCATCGACTACGCCAAGGCCCTGGCCATGTCCATCCATGAAGAGGAAGACCCCTGGGACAAATACTTTATGCGGTTCGAAGAACCCACCTGTGAAGTGGTTCCAGTAGGCTGCGTGCTTACCATGGTGGGTACCGGGTCCGAAATGAACGCTGGTTCCGTGATCACCAACCCGGCAACGAAAGAAAAACGGGGCAAAGCTTTTGCCGATGCCCGGGTATTCCCCCGGTTTGCCATCATGGATCCGTCCTACACCATGACCCTGCCCCGGTATCAGATGGTTTCAGGGATCTACGATATGTTCAACCATATCTGCGAACAGTATTTTTCCGGTATCGACGACAATACCAGTGACTACCTGGCGGAAGGCCTTATGCGGTCTGTGATCCACGCCAGCCGGATCGCCATTCGGAACCCTCAGGATTATGAAGCCCGGAGCAACCTGATGTGGGATGCCACCTGGGCCCTGAACACCCTGATCGCCAAAGGCAAGACCACCGACTGGATGGTCCACATGCTGGGACAGGCGGTGGGCGGGGTCACCAATGCAGCCCACGGCATGACCCTGGCGGCGGTATCCCCTGCCTATTACCGGCATATCCTGCCCTACGGCCTGCCCAAATTCAAACGGTTTGCGGAAGCGGTGTGGAATGTGGATCCCACCGGCAAAAGCGACCGGACAATCGCGGAAGAAGGGCTCCAGGCCATGGAAAGCTGGATGGAAGAACTGGGGCTGGCCAGGAACCTGCGGGAACTGGGGGCCACGGAAGATATGATCCCGGCCATGGTCCGGGGTACCCTGATCCTGGATGGTGGGTACAAGGTCCTGGACCAGCAGGAAATCGAAGAGATTTTCCGGGAAAGCCTGTAAGAGGAAAGGAGACGGTAATGAAAATCAGCAAAAAGATGAAAATGGTCCTTTTGACGGCGGTGCTGGGCACCTGCCTGCTGCAGATGGGAGGAGGCAGAGAAGCCATGGCAGCTGCACAAACGGCAAAACCGGCCGGCGAAATGCTGAGCCCGGGAGTGAAAACGGAAAAACTCCATCTGACCCGGGAATGGGACAAGGTATTCCCCAAAAGCGACAAGGTGGATCACCAGAAGGTGACCTTCCACAACCGGTATGGAATCACCCTGGCGGCGGACCTGTACACCCCCAAAGGGATAAAAGCCGGGGAAAAACGGGCGGCCATCGCCGTAAGCGGTCCTTTCGGAGCGGTAAAGGAACAGGCTTCCGGACTTTATGCCCAGCAGCTGGCGGAACGGGGATACATCACCCTGGCTTTTGATCCTTCCTTTACCGGGGAAAGCGGCGGCAATGTACGGAATGTGGCTTCTCCGGACATCAACACA
Organism: Acidaminococcus sp. HCP3S3_G9_1; assembly: GCF_052122455.1. Taxonomy (NCBI): domain Bacteria; kingdom Bacillati; phylum Bacillota; class Negativicutes; order Acidaminococcales; family Acidaminococcaceae; genus Acidaminococcus; species Acidaminococcus sp. HCP3S3_G9_1. Next base: position 31,190 of record NZ_JBQKCH010000006.1, read on the forward strand.
GAAGACTTTTCCGCGGCGGTGGATTTCCTGGCCAACCAGAAGGATGTGGACGCCAACAGGCTGGGAATCCTGGGGATCTGCGGCTTCGGAGGCATCGCCATCAATGATGCGGCCATGGATACCCGGGTGAAGGCCACCGTAAGCTCCACCATGTACGACATGACCCGGGTGCTGGCCAACGGGTATTACGACAAGGAAGACAGCCCGGAACAGCGTCATCAGAAGCTGGAGGCCATGAACGCCCAGCGGACGGAAGACTACAAAAACGATACCTTCGCCCGGGCCGGGGCTAACCTGAAACCGGAAGAACTGAAGCCGGATACCCCGGAATTCATCAAACAGTACACTGCCTACTATGAAACCAAACGGGGCTTCCATCCCCGGTCCGTGAATTCCGTAGGAGGCTGGAACAAGACCTTTGCCCTGTCCTTCATCAACCTGCCCTTCCTCCAGCGGAGCAGCGAGATCCAGAGTGCGGTGATGGTGATTGCCGGGGAGAAGGCCCATTCCCGGTACTTCAGCGAGGATGCCTTCAAGAAACTGAAAGGCAGCAACAAGGAACTGGTGATCGTGCCGGGAGCCACCCACACGGACCTGTACGATCAGCTGGACAAGATTCCTTTTGACAAAATCGATCAGTTCTATCAGACCTATTTGAAGTAAGAGAAGGGGACTGCTGCGTGAGCAGCAGCACCCCCTTCTTGACATTTCCGGGAATTTTTTCTACTATGTACTTTCAGAACGTATTTTTGTGTCTGAAGGTGAAACTGTTGGAAAACGAAAATCCTGCTTTTGTGCGCCGGGCAGATGCCCGGCTGTTTCTGTCCATATTGGCCGCGGGACTTCTGTCCTTTACCGGGGTGGTCATCGAAACGGCCATGAACGTGACCTTCCCCACCCTAATGGAGGAATTTTCCGTGAGCACCTCCACGGTCCAGTGGCTTACTACCGGATATCTGCTGGTGCTGGCCACGGTGATCCCCACGTCCAGCTACCTGAAGCAGCGGTTCCCTCTGAAAGGGCTTTTTGTGGCCGGGAATCTCCTGTTCCTTACCGGGACGGTGCTGGACGGCCTGGCCGGGAACTTCCCTCTGCTCCTGCTGGGACGGCTGCTCCAGGGGGCGGGCACAGGCATTGGCCTGCCTCTGATGTTCAATCTGGTGCTGGAACAGGCGCCGCTGGACAAAATCGGCACCATGATGGGGGCCGCCATGCTGGTGTGCGCCCTGGCTCCGGCGGTGGGCCCTTCTCTGGGCGGGTACATTATCGGCCATTTCGGCTGGCGGATGATCTTTGCCGCCCTGGTGCCCGGGCTGCTGTTCTCCCTGGCGGTGGGGATCTGTGCCATTCGCCAGTCTTCGGCCTGGGGGCCCCGGCCTTTTGACGGGTTCGGCCTGGGCTGCCTGATGGTGGCCCTGCCCTGTCTGCTGCTTTTGTGCAGCTACGGGACGGTGCTGCCGGCCCCGGCTTTTTGGCCCTGGCCGGGCTGATGGTGCTGGCCCTGGCCGTCTTTGTCCGTCAGGAGAACCGGCTCCGGAAGGCCGGGTCCACCCCGCTGCTGAACCTCCAGGTGTTCCAGGTGCCGGCTTTCGACGGGGCGGTGCTGGGGCTGCTGCTGGTCCAGTTCCTGTGCCTGGGAGTGGGCTTCCTGCTTCCCAATTATGCCCAGATCGTCCTGGGGTCCGATCCTTTTGCCGCCGGGTGCATCCTGCTTCCCGGGTGCCTTTTGGGGGCGGCCCTGGCCCCTGTAAGCGGCCGGCTCTATGACCGGCTGGGGGCCCGGAAGCCCCTCATCCTGGGCAGCTGTGCCATTATCCTCAGTTTCGGGCTGTACCAGCTGGCTCTGGGGAAGGCGGCCATTCCCGGGCTTACGGCCATTTATGTGGTGTTCACCCTGGGCCAGGGGCTGTCCGCCGGGAACATCCTGACCTATGCCCTGGAAAACCTGCCGGAATCCATCCAGCCGGACGGGAATACGGTGTGCAACACCCTCCAGCAGCTGGCCGGGGCAGTGGGGACTTCCGTCTGTGCGGCCCTGGTGGCCGCCGGCCAGGCCGGACGGGCCCTGGCCGAAGGTACCAGCCTGGGCACTGCCCACGCCTTCCATCTGCTGCTGGTCCTGGCTCTGTGTCAGGGAGCCTGCATGGTGTGGGCGCTGGGGAAAAATCGGCAGGCAGTCTCTAGTCACTAGTCTCCAGTTGAAGGATACCATCTGCCTGGGGGCAGATGCTGCTGAGTGGAAAAGGCAGCCCTATGGCTGCTAACCCACCACCCATGCTGCGCATGGATACCCCCGCCCTTGAAAAGGGCGGATATACGCTGGGGCTTACGCCCTTTGCTTTATGTGGGTACCAGGGCGTAAGCCCACATACCCATTATCCGCCCTTTGCAAGGGCGGGGGACCAGCCGTAAGGCTGGTGGTGGGTTAGCAGCGCCAGCTGCGTTTTCCTTTCAAAGAACCTGGCCATAGGACAGGTTCTATCCAAAAAACGATACCTATGGCTTGCGACTCCAAAAGGGGCCGCCCGCTCTGTGTATCCGAGGAAGCCCGCCATGGCATTTGGCAAAGGGAAAGAATATCTGGATACCAGGGGATCTGGGGGACCGGATCTTCGTTCTGGAATAACGAATAAGGAAGGATGTTGTTTATGAATCCACTGATTGCACCGGAAAACACCTGGCTGCTGCTGGCCCTGACCTGCGGGGTGGTGGCAGGCTCCATCTGGCTGGAACAGACCTATGCCTGGGCCTCTCGAATCTCCGGGGCCGTACTGGCCTTGGTGGCGGCCATTGTGCTGGTGAACCTGAACGTGATCCCCAGCCATGCCCCCATTTATGACGATATCATCTGGGGATACGCCGTACCCCTGGCCATTCCTCTGCTGCTGCTCCAGGCCAACCTGACGAAGATCTGGCAGGAAACCGGCCGGCTTCTGTTCATTTTCCTCATCGGGGCGGTGGGGACCGTGTGCGGAGCCGTGCTGGGCTGCTGGCTTTTGGGGAGCCGGATCGACGGGCTGGCCAAGGTGGCGGCCATGATGACCGGGTCCTACATCGGAGGCGGAGTCAATTTCGTGGCCCTGGCCGATGCCTTCCACACGGAAGGGACCCTGGTTTCCGCTACGGTGGTGGCGGACAACCTGAACATGGCGGTGTATTTCCTGGTACTGCTGAAATGTGTGGGCAGCGCCTTTTTCCAGAAACACTATCCCCATCCCCATATGGACCGGGTGGCCCGGGAAGGACGGGAAGACGCCCAGACCCAGGCGGCAGCCTACTGGCAGCCCAAGAACATTTCCTTAAAGGACATTGCCCTGGACCTGTTCTATGCGGTGGCGGTGGTGACCCTGTCCCAGAACCTGGGGAAGGCCCTGGGGGCCGCCATTCCCACCGGCAGCGGCCTGGGACATATGGCCAACACCTTCTTCAGCAGCCAGTATGTGTGGATCACCCTGTTTTCCATGGGGTTCGCCACTTTTTTTGAAAAACAGGCGGCAGCCCTGGCCGGAGCCCAGGAAATCGGCACCTATTTCATCTACCTGTTCTTCTTCGCCATCGGGGTGCCCGCTTCTATCCTGGAAATCCTCCGGAACGCGCCGCTGCTGTTCGTGTTCTGCTTCCTGATGGTGGTGGTGAACATGGCCTTCTGCTTTGTGGGAGGGAAACTGTTCCATTTCAGCCTGGAAGACATCGTCCTGGCTTCCAATGCCAACATCGGAGGCCCCACCACCGCGGCAGGAATGGCCATTTCCCAGGGCTGGACGGCCCTGGTGGGCCCCAGCATGCTGGTAGGCACCTTCGGCTACGTAATCGGTACCTATCTGGGTATGGTGGTCGGGGGAATATTGGGGGCGTGAAAAAGGGGCTGTTGCTCTTGCAACAGCCCCTTTGCTTTCCCCTTTATCCGCTCTGCCTCTTCCCCTTCCACCAGGGTGGGACGGTAATCGTTCCAGTCCGGGGTGGAGGAGATCCGGCAGGGGATCACTTTTCCCGGGTCCGTTCCCACCAGATGGCCGTCCCGGAACCGGAAGGTCTGCTGGTAGATGAAGGTGTCCTTGTCTCCCGGGTTGCTGTTGCCTCCAAAACAGAAATTCCCCAGGCTGTAGCAGATGGTCTTTCCCTTGTAGGTTTCCAGAGGCTGGATCACATGGGGATGGGCCCCCAGCACCAGGTCGGCTCCGTGATCCACCGCCAGATGGGCCAGCCACACCTGGTCCTCATCCGGATGGGTTTCCAGTTCGCTGCCCCAGTGGAAATAGACCACTTTCAGCCGGGCCCCTTTTTCCCTGATTTTGGCCAGTTCTGCCACCAGCTGATCGGCGGCCCCGGCTTCCAGGGCGTTGATCCCCACCAGGCCTACGGGGATTCCCTTTACCGGGAGAATCTGGCTTTCCTCATAGCCGAAGGGCATGATCCCGTTGTCTCCCAGGGTCTTGAAGGTGTCCCAGTACCCGTCGCTGCCATAGTCGTAACTGTGGTTGTTGGCCAGGGAGGCGGCTTCCACGCTGCCGGCTTTCAGCACTTCCACATAGGCCGGATCGCCCCGGAAGGCGAAGGTCTTGTCCTGGCGCTGGCCCCGGGTGGTGAGAGGGCCTTCCAGGTTCACCACCGTCAGGTCGTCCTTGGCAAAAACGGACTGGACGCCTGCCAGGAATACGGAACCATCTCCGCCGGCGGCGTCCCAGGCGGCCGGGAAGGTGGCTTCATAGCCGAAACTTTCTTCCGTGCCCAGGGTACAGTCTCCGGCGGCGCTGAGGGTCACGGTGGTAAGAGGGTCTTCCGGAGGCCGGGGAGCCGGAACGGGAGAGGCAGGGGCCGCCTGGGCCGGGGGAGTTTCCGGCAATCCGGGAGATGCTTCCGGAGCCGCAGGAGCGGCTGCCGGGGCGGCAGGGGTTTCCGCCGGGATCGGTGCCGGTACCTTCCGGGCTCCCAGAGACGCCGGGGAGGCCAGGGCGGGAGCTGCCAGAAAGGTCAGGGCCGCCAGACAGGAGATGAACAGGGTGGAAATGGGATGGGTCATAGAGCAGGTTCCTTTCTCTGAAATTTCAGTGCTTATCATAATGAGCCGCATAGCGGCTCGGTCTCGAGTCTCGAGTCTCGAGCCAAATGAAAAATTTGCAGGCAAATCTTTGAACGTGTAAATCGGTACCGTAGGGGCTGCACGCCGGGCAGCCCGCCAAATCATCGATTATCTGCGCATTTTGCGGGGCGCCGGGCCTGCGCCCCCTACGGTTATACACAATAAGAAGAACCTGGTCGAAGGACAGGTTCTATCCAGCGGCCCGAGACTCATGACTCGAGACCCGAGACCTGAAGAGGAGGCTGTTGCTCTTGCAACAGCCTCCTCTCTACATCTTCCACCCAAAATGATCCGTGTGGAGGAGTTTTTCTGCTTTGGGACTCAGGGGTTTGCCCAAAAATTCCCGGTACAGCCGCTGGACCTGGGGATTCTGGTGGGAGAACCGGAGATGGCTGTGCTTGTCCAGGGTCCGGAGCTCTTCTCCCCGGACGCCTTCCAGCTCCACATCCTCTTGGGGAATGGGCTGGCCGCCTCCTCCGGCACAGCCGCCGGGACAGGCCATCACTTCCACGAAATCGTAATGGACTTCTTTCCGCTTCAGGGCCTGGATCAGCTGCCGGGTGTTCCCCAGGCCGCTGACCACGGCACAGCGGATTTCTTTGCCGGCCATGGTGTATACTGCGTCCCGGAGCCCTGTACCGTTCCGCAAAGGAGCAAACAGGTCCGGATTGGGATTTTCCCCGGTCAGGGTGGCGTAGGCTGTACGGAGAGCCGCTTCCAGTACCCCGCCGGTGGTGCCGAAAATGGTCCCGGCTCCCGTAAAGGTGCCCATGGGGTCATCCAGCGGTTCTTCCGGCAGGAGAGCCGGATCCAGGTGGTCCGCCCGGAGCATCCGGATGAATTCCCGGGTGGTGAGGGCCAGGTCCACATCGGGTCCGTAAGGCCCCTGCATGGTGGGCAGGGCACATTCCGCCTTTTTGGCCAGACAGGGCATGATGGAGACGCAGTACAGCTTTTCCGGAGGCACCTGGAGCTTTTCCGCCAGCCAGGTCTTGGCAATGGCCCCGAACATCTGCTGGGGGGATTTGGAGGTGGACAGCCGTCCGGTCAGTTCCGGATACTGGCCTTTCAGGAACCGGACCCAGCCGGGGCAGCAGCTGGTGAACATGGGGAACTCTTTGGTGTCCCCGGCCTGGAACCGTTCCAGGAACTCATTGGCTTCTTCCATAATGGTGAGGTCCGCCCCGAAGGTGGTGTCGTACACATGGTCGAATCCCAGCTGCCGGAGGGCCGCCGCCATTTTTCCGATGGTCCCCTGCTCCCGGGGCAGGCCGAAGGCTTCGCACCAGGCCGTCCGCACCGCCGGAGCCACCTGGACCAGGGTCACTTTGTCCGGGTCCGCCAGGGCTTCGTAGAGTTTGTCCGTATCGTCCCGTTCCCGGAGCCCGGCCACCGGACAGTGGGTGATGCACTGGCCGCACAGGGTGCAGTCCGAATCCTTGATCACCCGGTTCCCGGACACATCCACCGTGGTCCGTCCCCCGGTGCCCGCCACGTCCCAGATGTGCATGGCCTGGATCTTGTCACAGACCTGGATGCAGCGCATGCATTTGATGCATTTGTTGTAGTCGTGGAACAGGGGGTAGGTGGTGGTCCAGGCCCGGCGCAGGCCTTTGGGCAGCTGTTCCTCATAGGGATTGTCGTGGATCCCCAGGCTGTTGGCCAGGGACTGGAGCCGGCAGTTGCCGCTGCGGACACAGACGGCGCACCGGCAGTCGTGCTGGGACAGGATCAGTTCCACGTTGATCTTCCGGGTTTCCCGGACCCGGGGAGAATGGGTGTGGACCACCATGCCCTCTTTGACAGGACTGTTGCAGGCGGTGATCATCCCCGGTTCTCCTTCCACCTCCACACAGCACACCCGGCAGGCGGCGATTTCGTTGAGTCCTTTCAGATAGCACAGGTGGGGGATCTGGATCCGGGCCTGCCGGGCCGCTTCCATAATGGTGGTCCCTTCCGGCACCTGGATGATTTTGCCGTCAATGGTACAGGTTACCATTCCCGATTCCTCCCTCCTTTAAAGCTGCCGTAGCCAAAGTGGTCACAGCGCAGACACCGGCTGGCTTCCTGATGGGCTTCTTCCGGGGTCATCCCTTCCGCCACCAGACGGAAATCTCCCACACAGTCCGGAGTGCAGTGGTGCTTCAGGTTCACCCGGCCGCAGGGAGGGGTCTGGGTGAAGTAGGCGTCGGGGATCTCCACCTGGCAGGAAATCCGGTGGTGGCAGCCGAAGAAGGAATCGATGTTGTCGGCGGCCACTTTCCCGGCGGCCACTGCCCGGATCACTGTGGCGGGACCGGAAACCGCATCCCCGCCGGCAAACAGGTTCCCCAGGCCCGGGATGCTGGTGGACAGATCCGCCTGGATGGCCCCCCGGTGGGTGGTGACCCCGATGGCCTCAAAAGGCTTGGTGACAATGGACTGGCCGATGGCCACAATCAGGATGTCGCAGGGGAACCGCCGTTCCGGCAGATCCGCCTTTATGGGGTTTGGCCGGTCCTTTCCATTGTAGGGGCCGATATGCTGGGGCTGGGTCCAGATGGCCGTTACCTGGCCCGCTGCGTTGGTTTCAATCCGGCTGGGGGCTTCCAGGGTGACGATTTCGCAGCCTTCCGCCATGGCCGCCTGGATCTCTTCCGGCAGAGCGGTCATATCTTCCAGCCGGCGCCGGTACAGGCACTGGACGGAAGCCGCCCCCAGCCGTTTGGCCGTGCGGGTGGCGTCCATGGACACGTTGCCGCCCCCGATGATGCAGACCCGTTTGCCGGTGAAATCCGGAACCCGGCCTTCCCCGATGTCCCGGAGCAGCCGGACGGCACTGTACACCCCCTGGGCGTCTTCCCCGGGGATATGGAGCTTCTTGTCGCTGTGGGCCCCGATGGCGATGTACACCGCATCATACTGCTGCTGGAGCTTTTCCACCGGAATGTCCGTCCCCACGGAAACTCCGGTGCGGACCTGGATCCCGGTGGTGAGGATGTAGTCCAGGTCTCGGTCCAGCACTTCCAGGGGCAGACGGTAGTCCGGGATCCCGTACCGGAGCATGCCGCCCAGCTGGGGCCGCTGTTCGTATACGGTGACGCTGTGGCCCATAAGAGCCAGATAGTAGGCTGCCGTCAGGCCTCCCGGGCCGCCTCCGATCACCGCCACGGTCTTGCCGGTGGCAGGGGCGGGCTTTGGCGCCCGGGCCGGTTTGGCATGGTCCACGGCAAACCGCTTCAGCCCGCAGATGTTCACCGGGGCGTCCACCATCCCCCGGCGGCAGTGGTGTTCGCAGGGATGCTCGCATACATAGGCGCAGGCGGCGGGGAAGGGATTGTCCTTCCGGATCAGTTCCAGGGCGTCTTCATACCGGCCTTCCCGGATGAGCGCCACATAACCGGGAATATCCACATGGGCCGGGCAGGTGGACACACAGGGCACCGGGTGGCTGAGACCGCAGATGCACCGGCCGGTGAGCACGTGCTCCTCATAATCCTCCCGGAAGCCCCGGACCCCCTTCAGTACCATATAGGCCGCCTCGTAGCCGATGGCACAGTCCGAAGAAGAGGCGATGCTCCGGGCGGTCCGTTCAATAAGGTCGATGGTGTCCAGGGTGGCCGTCCGGTCCAGCACCCGTTCAATGAGCACCTCCAGCTGGCCCAGGCCCACCCGGCAGGGCACGCATTTGCCGCAGCTCTGGGCATGGCAGAACCGGAGAAAGTTCAGGGCCATGTCCACCGGGCACAACCCTGGAGAACTGGCACTGATCCTTCGGTGCATATCCTGATACAAACCGTTCAGGACCGTCTGGGCCCGTCCCGGTGTTTCGATCTGTAAGCGACGCACGATTTTCTCCCCCTCCATGAATTTTCAGTATGGAATCCGGAAACAGAATGAACAGATACGATATTATTTTACCGTTCAGAAGCAAAGAGTGTCAACTGATTCGGTGAAAAAATCTGATAAATCGGGGGGGTGTGAAATTCCTAAAAATTACTAGGAATTCACCTTTCCTTTTGGAAAATTCTATAGTACAATTATAGGAAATTATTCTTGCTGCGAGGAGGAACCATGAAAATCTCTACCAAGGGACGGTATGCCCTGCGCCTGATGATCGATCTGGCCATCAACGGCACCGAATCCTATGTACCTATTAAAAGCGTCTCTCAGAGACAGGAAATCTCAGAAAAATACCTGGAACAGATCATTACCCAGCTCTCCCGCGCCAAACTGGTTAAAAGTGCCAGAGGAGCCCAGGGAGGATACAAACTGGTCCGTGATCCCAAAGACTATACCGCCGGAGAGATCCTCCGGGCCGTGGAAGGGTCCCTGGCTCCCGTGGCCTGCCTGGAACCCGGCCACGCAATCTGCAGCCGGGCCGCCCACTGCGTCACCCTGGACCTGTGGAAAGAAATCCAGGATGCCATCGACAACATCGTGGACAACACCACCCTGGCAGATCTGGTGGAAAAGCAGGAAAAGAAGGGGATGTGAATTTTTCACACTCCCCTTTCCGATTTTTCCTTGCACACTTCTCCCGGAAGCGCTATAATACTACGTATTGGGGCATTAGCTCAGCTGGGAGAGCGCAAGGTTCGCAATCTTGAGGTCAGGGGTTCGATCCCCCTATGCTCCACCAGACCAAAAGCAAGCATCCATGCGGGGTTTGACCGTGTGGGTGCTTTTTTGTGCGCAAAAAGAGAGTGCTGCATAAAACATGCAGCACTCTCTTTTTTCCTTATTCTATTTTCACTGCCATGCGCAGCCGTTCGATGCTCTGGGTCAGGTTCTCCAGTTTCTCTTCCATGCGTACCAGCAGGTACCAGGAAATGACCATGGGGAATCCGTACTGGGCAGCCTGGCCGGCCAGCAGGGACAGGTCCTCCATGGGTTAGCCCTCGGTGACTTCGTCAGTTCCGTCAGAGAGCAGATCCTTGACATCGGTCACTTTGGCCCCCTGGATGGTTTCCACAGGAATGCCGTTCTTGGTGAGGAAGACTTTGCTTTCCACCACTTTGTTCATCACCGGCAGCACCATTTCCCGGTCCACGTCAGAGCGGGGGTTCACGATGCGGATGTTTTTGGTCGCTTTTTCGCTGTCCTTGAAAATCAGGTCCAGTTTTCTGGAATCTGCCATTGTGCACTACCTCCTTTACGCCACTTCTTCCAGGGTATGCCGTTCCACGATGTACATCCCCTTGGGAGCTTCTGCCATCAGCCCGCCGAATTCCTTGCCCACTTCCGCCAGTTTTTCAGGGGTGGCATCGGTGGACAGCTTTTCGTAGCTGATGTTCTTGAATTTGGGCTGGTCATTTTTGTCCACCCCGTTGCTGATTTCCAGCTGCAGGGTCACTGCGGTGAGGTTCTTCTGGATTGCCATTTTCATTCCTCCTTTGGATTGTCAGGATAAGGTTGCATCACAGGGTGTAAGGGGGCGGGGCCCGGCAGGGCCGGGCCAGTCACTAGTCACTAGCCGATGGAGACCATCTGCCGGAGGCAGATGCTTCTGAAGGGAAACGCAGCCCCTGGGGGCTGCTAACCCACCACCATTGCGCAAGCGCAACGGTCCCCCGCCCTTGCAAAGGGCGGATATACGCTCGGGCTGACGCCCATTGCTGTATATAGGTATGCGGCCTAACGGTCCATTGCTTTATGTGGGTGCCAGGGCGTAAGCCCGCGTACCCACTATCCGCCCTTTTCAAGGGCGGGGGACCGGCCGACAGGCTGGTGGTGGATTAGCAGCGTCAGCTGCGTCCTCATTCACAGGAACCCGGGTACGGGTTCCTTCCATAACGACTCACGATGAACGACAAACGATGAACCCACCTTTTACCCGCTTCACCCACTGATAATACAGTCCCTTCCCCCGGAGCACCGCCCCGCCGCTGCGCCATACTCCGTCATAGTCTTTCAGCTTCCACAGATCCCACCGTTCAAAAGCGGGCGTCCCGGCCATGCTTGGCCCGTAACCGTCCAGGTCGGCAGCCTCTGCATGGGTCATGATCTGGGCAGGCTCCAGAGGGAGTTTCCAGACATCTGACAGGGTGGCCAGCAGGATGGAAGTGCTTTCCACCTGCAGGGGAGTGGGGGGATAATCCCCCAGGTCGAAGGTGCCGTCTGCGTAGAGCATGGCATCTTTGGTACAGCACAGGGCAATGCCCAGGGCACCGGTATTCCGGTTCCAGGTGTGGGGGAGGATCCGGGTCCAGTCCCGGGTACTGGTTACCAGGCTCCCGTCCCCCCGGACCAGAAGGTGATAGTCCGGGAACAGCTGGTCATAGGTTCCAGCCGTCCAGTGCAGGTAGATTTTCTGGATGTGCCCACGGGCCCTGCGGGCCAGTTCCAGAACCTCCTGCCGTTTGATTGCTTCCATGTCACCGCCTCCTTACACTGTATAAGAGACGGCAGGGAGGATTTTTTCGGAGGAAATTGGGAAAAGGGGCAGGGACGCTTTTCCGTCTCACGCAGAAGGAGACCATCTGCCGGAGGCGGATGGTCATGAGCTGACAGTCACTAGTCTCTAGTCTCTAGCGGCAGGAGGGAACCCACCGGGGCGGTTTCCTGGGAACGGATAAAAACCGGAGGCCGGGACGGGCGGGCCTGTGGCCCGCCCCTACAACCTTGGGGTCGGATGTTGGATACAACGGTCACAGGAACGGATTTTTTGACAACCCCGTTTCTCTGATTTTCCGCTGCATCCTTGACCCCAACGTGGTAGGGGCTACCCGCAGAGGGGAGCCCATCCCGGCCGCCGGGTTTCATGTTCCAAGGCAGATGCGCAGCATCTGGCATCCGACTTTCAGGGGGACACATCTGGACCACTCCTGCAGGGCGGACTTGGCCATCGGCCTTGCTGGTACTTTGTACGAGTATATATCGATTCTCCGGGAGCCGGGGGGAGGGCAGGCCCAGGAGGAGTCGGCGGGACAACATCGGGTGTTGTCGCTCCTGGGGTGGAGCACGCGGGCGATGGGGTCCGGCTTCCTGGTCCGTAGCCGCTGCCTTTGACCGTCAGGGCAAGGCGATAGGCTGTGAGCCTCCCGCCAGGGACGAACGGGTCTGCCCTCCCGGCGGAGAGCCCTTGCGGGTGGAAGAGTATAGGAGGACTTTTCCCCTCTGGGAGGCCGGGACGGGTTTGCCTGCGGCGAAACCCCTACGTCGTCGACCTCAAAGCAACGATAAAAAATTTTTGACACCATTTCTGAATAACTATACGGCGATGAAGGATTCACCGAGAACTTGTTGACACATACTTCAGATACATGGAAACGGCTTGCCCCTGGCAGATTGTGCTATAATATTCTGTATAAACAGTTTTTTTGCTCCAACCGTCTGCAGTTTCTGTCTGAAAGGGAGGAAGATATCGTGGGACTCAGGAAATTCAGCTTTAATTTTGGCAGGACCACCCAGGAAGTGGAACTGCCGGAGGAACGGATCAGCAGCATCATCGAAGGCCGTCCGGTGCCGGCGGTGGATGTGGAGCAGGCCACCCTGGAGGCCATGCGCCATCCCATCGGCTGCCGGCCTCTCCAGGAAATGTTCGGGAAAGGGGACAAGGTCTGCCTGGTCATCGCCGATGTGACCCGTTCCTGGAACCGGTCTTCTGAATATGTGATCCATGTGGTCAATGAACTGAACCTGGCCGGGGTGCCGGATGAGGACATGTACATTGTCTTTGCCCAGGGAACCCACCGGGAGCAGACTCCGGAGGAAAATGTCCGGGTGGTGGGCGAAGAAGTGGCCCGGCGGATCCGGATGTACCAGCACCACTGCCGGAACAACGATGAACTGACCTGTGTGGGGACCACCCGGTTCGGGACCCGTGTGATGCTGAACAAGCGGGTGGTGGAAGCGGACAAAATCGTGATCATCGACGGCATCACCGCCCATCTTTTTGCCGGCTATGGGGGCGGCCGGAAACTGCTCCTGCCCGGGGTGGCCGGCTGGGATACCATCCAGGAGAACCACTGCCATGCCCTGGCGGACCATTTTGGGGACGGCATCAACCCCAAGACCCGGAACGGAGTACTCCAGGACAACCCGGTGAACTACGATATGCTGGATGCCATGGAGATGGTCAAGCCCACGTTCCTGGTCCATTCCATCATCAACAATGAAGGGAAAATCTGCCGCATGGTGGCCGGTGATCCCTACCAGGCCTGGCTGGAAGGGACCCGGATCTGCCATGACAACCAGGCGGTCTCTTTCAAGGCCCGGGCGGATGTGACCTTTGCCTGTGCCGGGGGCTATCCCAAGGATGTATCCCTGTACCAGGGCTGCAAATGCTATGATCCGGCAGATGTGACCACCAAACCGGGGGGCATCATCATCGCCATCATGGAGGCCAGTGACCTGTACGAACCGCCGGAATATCTGGGCAGTTTCAAGTATGACAGCGAGAAGGACATGGAAAAGGCCCTGCGGGAGAATTTCAGCATTCCCTTCTTTGTGGCGTTCAACCTGTTCTGCATGACCCACCGGTACACCATCTACCTGGTGACGAAAAAGGAGAATTTCGACGCCATCCGGAAGACCAATCAGATCCCCTGCGCCACGGTGGCCGAAGCCTGGGAAAAGGCACAGGCCCAGCTGGCCCGGGAGAGGAAAAAGGACTATACCCTGAACCTTATCCCCCACTGCGGCGGGGTCATTGCGGAGGAGCCGGAGAAATAGATGAAAAACTCTTCATCTAGCCCGCGACCCGCGACTCAAGGCCCGCGACAAAAAAGGCACCGCAAACGCGGTGCCTTTTGTCATTTCTTTGCATTCTTCGTCATTTCGTCGGTGGCGGTGCGGATGATGGCAGCCAGCAGGGTGTCGGAATCGTATTCCGTGCTGGTCCGTGCATCGGTGACCTGGTAGATGGTCTGGCCGTTCTTGGTGGCCAGGAAGGTGACGCCTGCGTAAGCGGTTTCCCCTTTGGCCAGCTTGTTCCCTTTCCGGGCAGCGGGCTCGGTGCCGTCAGCGGTCTCGATCCCCACCGGGTTCACCTGGACCTGGAGGGTGATGGTGTTCCGGAGCTTCTTGTCCGGCAGCATCACCGGGTTGCTGTATACGGTGACCCCTTCTTTCTTGAAGTCCCGCTGGAGGGTCAGCAGGGTCTTCCGGACCGCATCGTCGTCCCGGGTAAAGGCGGGATGGGCTTTCCGGAAGTCCGTATCCTGCCGGGAAAGATCCTTCAGATACACGACTTTCACATTTTTAAAAGCAAAGGTGCTGCTCTTCCAGCCGCTGCGTTCCGCGCCTGCCGTCAGGGGCAGGGCCAGCAGAGTCAGGAGCAGGGTGGCCATAGCCAGGAATTTTTTCATGGGTGTTCCTCCTCTTAGGTTCTGTCTTCCCATTTTACAACGGATAGGGACAGCTTTCAACGGCTTTTCGTTTTGACTAACCTGGGGAATCGGGCTATAATTTGTAGAGTTATCTTGTATCCGCTGTGGGTACAGTGCAGGAAACGGAGGAAATCCTATGCCAATACCTCTTGTGGTGTGGGCGGCTGCCGGGATCGGCGCTGCCGGACTGAAACTGTATAAAAGTGCCACCAGCTCTGAAAATATGGTGAAAAATGCCATTGAACGGTATAATGAAGAAAGGTTCAAATTCTACAAGGTGCTGGAGCAGCTGACTCCGGAAGTGGAAGAACTGGGCCGGCTGAAGCTCCATATCTGGGGCTGCTACGACAAGGTCTTTGCCATCCTGGACAAGATCGAGAACAAACCGGGCCATTATACCTACAAGACCCATAAGAATCTCCATCTGCTGCCCCAGGATGTGCGGAAGCTGAAACGGATCCGCCGGGTGGTGGACCGGATCCAGGAAAAGAAACTGGATACGGAAGGCACCGGGATGCTGACGGTGGTGGCTCTCCAGGGGGGAGCGGCCAGTTCCTACAGCCAGTCGGAACTGGAACGGGACGAGGCCAAGCTGGTGATGGAACAGATCATGGACCAGCCTCTGTACACTTCAGAAGTGACGGCCCTGGATGAAATGAGCGTGCTGGAATCCATCATGTGCTTCCCCAAGGTGCTGCGGCCCGGGTATTTTTCCGACAAGGACGGGTCCAAAATGACCAAGGATGAGGCGGTCCATTTCAAGACGGATACGGATACCCAGTCCCTGCTCCTGGCGGATGCGGAGGCCCGGGGAGAACGGCTGCTGGAAGTGGTCCGCCATGTGTACAAGACCACCGAGACCCTGAAAAACGAACAGCGGGAGCAGATCCAGTTCTTCCAGCGGCTGCTCCTGGAAAAGACCGATTACCAGATCTTTACCCTGGAGGAAAAGGACCGTCTGAATTTCCTGGTGGCCCTGGGTTTTGTGCTCCGGGAACTGGCACGGACGGATATTGTGCTGAAAAACGGCAGCATGGCCATCCTGAACCGGAGCGGCCTGCGGGTGCCCCTGGGCAAGGCCCAGGACCTGCTGCCCATGGAAAACCTGGCTCTTTTGGATGAGAACGACTAATTGTGGGGAGGAACCATCATGATCAGTACCAAAGCGTTTAAAGCCTATGACATCCGGGGCATCGTCCCCAGCGAAGTGAACGAAGACCTGGCTTACCGGCTGGGACGGGCCCTGGCCTGGAAGCTCCAGGCCAAAGAACTGGTGGTGGGCCATGACATCCGGCTCAGCGGACCGGCCCTCAGCGAAGCGGCGGTAAAGGGCATGCGGGATGCCGGGGCCAATGTCCAGGATCTGGGCCAGTGCGGCACGGAAATGATCTATTTTGCCACCGCCCACCTGAAAACCGATGGGGGCATGATGATCACCGCCAGCCACAATCCCAAGGACTACAACGGCATGAAGCTGGTCCGTTCCGAAGCCCGGCCCATTTCTGCGGATACGGGGCTGAAGGACCTGGCGGAACTGGTGGCAGCGGAAGACTTCGAGACCCGGGTGCCCAAGGCGGAGAAACAGGGAACCTACAAAAAAGTGGATATCGTCCCCAGCTATGTGGACCATCTTCTTTCCTATATCAATGTAAAGAGCCTGCTGCCTCTCAAGATCGTGGCCAACCCGGGGAACGGAGGGGCCGGTCCCATTGTGAAGGAACTGGCCAAGCACCTGCCCTGCCAGTTCATCATGATCAACGATACCCCGGACGGCACTTTCCCCAACGGGGTGCCCAACCCTCTCCTGCCGGAAAACCGGGCAGCCACCTCGGATGCGGTGAAAAAGAACGGGGCCGACCTGGGAATCGCCTGGGATGGGGACTTCGACCGGTGCTTCTTCTTTGACGAAAACGGCCGGTTCATCGAAGGGTATTATCTGGTGGGGCTCTTTGCCCAGTACTTCCTCCAGAAGCATCCCGGCAGCAAGATCCTTTACGATCCCCGGCTCACCTGGAACACGGAAGACATCATTGCCCGGTACGACGGCCAGCCGGTACGGTGCAAGAGCGGCCACGCCTTCATCAAGGAATGCATGCGCCGGCAGGGTGTGCTGTACGGGGGCGAAATGAGCGCCCACCATTATTTCCGGGATTTCTCCTACTGCGACAGCGGGATGATCCCCTGGCTGCTGCTGATTTCCCTTCTGTCCACTTCCGGCATGACCCTGTCCCAGCTGGTGGATGCCCGGATCAGCGAGTATCCCTGCAGCGGGGAAATCAACCTGAAGGTGAAGGATGCGGACGAAGTGCTGGAACGGCTGTCCAAACATTTCCGTTCCGGGATCCAGGACCGGATGGACGGGCTCAGCGTGGTGTACAATGAATGGCGGTTCAACCTGCGGAAATCCAACACGGAACCGGTGGTGCGGCTGAATGTGGAAACCCGGGGGGACAAGGATCTGCTGAAACAGAAGACCCGGGAAATGCTGGAGCTGATCGGCGGAGAAAGAGCATAGGAGGCAAAACGGATGAATGTACTGGTAACAGGGGGAGCCGGCTATATCGGCTCCCATGTGGTGGAAGAACTGACGGCCAACGGATATACGCCCATTGTCTATGACAATTTCAGCACCGGCCATGTGGATGCGGTGTCGGACAAGGTCCAGCTCATCGAAGGGGATATCCATGACTTCAACTTCCTGAAGCATATCCTGGGGGAATATGAAATCGACGGGGTCCTCCATTTTGCGGCCAGCAGCCAGGTGGGAGAATCCATGGTGAACCCGGGGAAATACTACTACAACAATGTGGCCGGTACCCTGGGGCTTTTGGATGCCATGCGGGAAGCGGGAGTGGAACAGCTGGTGTTCTCTTCCACAGCGGCTGTCTACGGGGAACCGGCCCAGGTGCCCATTACGGAAGACATGCCTCTCCAGCCTACCAATGTGTACGGCCGGACCAAGCTGATGATCGAAAAGATGATGGAAGACTACAGCCATGCCTACGGCCTGCGCTATGTGGCCCTCCGGTACTTCAACGCCGCCGGGGCGTCCCTTTTGGGGAACATCGGGGAAGACCACCGGCCGGAGACCCATCTGATCCCTCTCATTATCCAGGCGGCCCTGGGCCAGCGGGAAAGCGTGTCCATTTTCGGCACGGATTATCCCACTCCTGACGGCACCTGCCTCCGGGACTACATCCATGTGAAGGATTTGGCCAGCGCCCATGTACTGGCCATGGACCATCTCCGGAACGGCGGGGACTGCCGGACTTACAACCTGGGAACGGAAAACGGCTTTTCCGTCCGGGAAATCATCGACGCGGTGAAGAAGGTCACGGGACGGAACTTTACAGTGAAGGAAGAGGCCCGGCGGGCAGGAGACCCGGCGAAACTGATCGCCTCTTCGGAAAAAATCAAGAAGGAGCTCCATTGGGAGCCCAAGCACAGCCAGATCGAAGAAATCGTGGAAACCGCCTGGCGGTGGCATGAAGGGCATCCCAAAGGATACGAGAAATAAGGAGTATGGATATTTTGGTGACCGTGGACGGCCTGAAAAAAAGTTTCGGCGTCCACGATATTTTTCAGAATGTAAGTTTTACCATCCGCCAGGGAGAAAAAGTGGGCCTGGTGGGGGTCAACGGCAGCGGGAAGACCACCCTGCTCCGGTGTCTGCTGAACCCGGATTTTGCCGACGGAGGATCGGTGAAGTTCGCCGGGGAACTGCGGCTGGGGTATGTGGAACAGGGGTTTGACGACTTCCGGGAGGAAACGGTCCGGGAGTTCATGCAGCACGCCTGCCCGGATATCCTGGACCTGCGGGAGAAGATGCGCCGGCTGGAGGAAGCCAGCGGCCGGGCCCAGGGAGAAGAGCTCCAGGGGATCCTGGACCAGTATGCCCGGACGGAAAGCCGGTATGCCCATCTGGATGGGTACCACTACGAAAGCAACATCAAACGGGTGCTGCTGGGGCTGGGGTATCCGGAAGACACCTGGCAGTGGCGGGCGGACAAGCTGTCCGGGGGACAGAAGACCCGGCTCCAGCTGGCGGCGGCCCTGGTGAATTCTCCGGACATGCTGATCCTGGACGAACCCACCAACCACCTGGACATCGTCATGAGCGAATGGCTGGAAAAGTACCTCCGGGAATTCCGGGGCGGAGTGCTGGTGATTTCCCATGACCGGGCCTTCCTGGACAATGTGGTGGAAGAGATCCTGGAAATGGAAGGGGGCACGATCCACCGGTTCAAGGGGAACTATTCCCGGTATCTGGAACAGAAGGAAATCCAGGTGCTGACCCAGACCCGGGCCTATGAGGCCCAGCAGGAATACATCGCCCGGCAGGAGGCCTACATCCGCCGGTTCAAGGCGGGGATCAAGAGCAAGATGGCCCGGGGCCGCCAGTCCCAGCTGGACCGGCTGGAGCGGATCGACGCCCCGGTCCAGGAGGAAGAGTTCCAGCTGCGGCTGCCCCATGCGGCGGAGTGTGCGGAAAAGGTGATCATGCTGGAACACCTGGATGTGGGGTATCCCCAGCATCTCCTGCTCCAGGATGTGGACCTGACCCTGCGCCGGGGAGAAAAGGTGGCCATCATCGGTCCCAACGGCTGCGGGAAATCCACCCTGCTGAAGACCATCCTCCAGGAACTGCCGCCTCTCAAAGGAGAGGCACGGATCGGGAACCGGGTGAAGATCGGCTATTTCTCCCAGAGCTATGAACGGCTGGACGAGAAACAGACCATTATGGAGAACTTCCTGACGGAATACGGGCTCACCGACGAACAGACCCGCCGTCTCCTGGGGAGCATGATGTTCCACGGGGAGGATGTGTTCAAGGTGATCGGGACCCTGTCCGGGGGCCAGAAGGCCCGGCTGGTGCTGCTGAAGCTGGTGCTGGACGGGGCCAACTGCCTGCTCCTGGACGAACCCACCAACCATCTGGACATCGCCGCCAAGGAGGCGGTGGAAGCGGCCCTGGAAACCTTTGACGGCACCGTGCTCCTGGTAAGCCACGACCGGTATCTGGTGAACGAGGTGGCCGGCCGGATCTGGGCGGTGGAAGAAGGCCATGTGACCGATTACAAAGGGAACTACGACTTCTATCTGGAAGAACGGGACAAGAACCGGAGCCGGGAAGGACAAACGGCTCCGGCGGTACCGGCTGCCTCCCGGAAGGAAGAAAAGCCGGCGCCCCAGGGAGCACAGGAACCGGCGGCCGCCAAACCGGCAGCCCCGGCGCCCCCTGCGGAAAAGAAAACGGAAAAGAAGCCCTACAGCCCGGCGGAAGCCCAGAAGCTGCTGCCCCAGGTGGAACTGAAGATCCGGGAATATGAAGCTCTCCAGAAGGTGCTCAGCGACAAGATCGCCGACCCGGCCAACCAGCAGGACCTGGAAACCAGCACCAGACTGGCGGAAGAGTACGCGGAACAGGACAAGATCCTGGACGGGCTTATGGAAAAATGGGAAAAACTCATGGAGTCACTGGAATGACAATCGACGAATTTCTGCATGCTCTGCAGCAGTTCCATGGGGACGGCTGCTTCAATCCCTGGGGGGAGTATGATCCCTCCTGCGATATCGGACCGGAAGCTCCGGTGATCCGGTCCGCCAATTTCCGCCGGTACCTCCAGCTCCGGCAACAGGCCCGGTTCCTGTTCATTGCGGAAGGGCTGGGATACCAGGGGGGCCATTTTTCCGGCATGGCCATGACCAGCGAACGGATCCTCCTGGGCCACCATCCTGCAGTGCGGCCGGAGGTGGTGCTGGGAGAAGGCTGGGATTACCGGCGGACCAGCAATCCGGACAGCCCTCTTTTGAACCGGAAACAGAAGGAGGAAGGGTTCAACGAACCCACCGCCACCATTATGTGGGGAGAACTGGCGGCCCAGGGGCTGGCTCCCTTCCAGACCATTTTGTGGAACATTTTCCCCTTCCATCCCTACAAGCCTTCCGGGATCCTCACCAACCGGACTCCCACGGGATTGGAACTGGATCAGGGGATCCGCTATGCCCGGATGCTCCTGGACCTGGTGCCCGGGCTCCAGGTGATCGCCATCGGACGGAAAAGCGCCGGTACCCTGGAGAAATACGGGGTGCCCTGTGCGGCGGTGCCCCATCCCTCCATGGGCGGGGCCAACCGGTTCCGGGCGGCGGTAGGGGCTCTTTTTGCCCAACCGAGGTGAAACTATGACCAAAAGTACCTTAGCATCCATGAGCAAGGAACAGGT
Organism: Acidaminococcus sp. HCP3S3_G9_1; assembly: GCF_052122455.1. Taxonomy (NCBI): domain Bacteria; kingdom Bacillati; phylum Bacillota; class Negativicutes; order Acidaminococcales; family Acidaminococcaceae; genus Acidaminococcus; species Acidaminococcus sp. HCP3S3_G9_1. Next base: position 51,805 of record NZ_JBQKCH010000006.1, read on the forward strand.
GCTGAAAATCGCCCTGACCGCCGGAAAGATCCTGCTGGTCAGCGGGGCAGAGACCTACCGGGTGGAGGACACCATGCTGCGGATCTGCCACGAGGGAGGCATGAACACCATTGCGGCCTTCTGCACCCCTTCCCTGATCATGATCGGGGAGGAGACCATGGAAGGGGCCAGCCTCATGTACCGGGTGACCCACCGGGGGACGGATCTGACCCTCATCAGCGAAGTGAACGACATGAGCTTCCACATGCCCACCTGGGGAAAGAGCTTCCAGGACACCATGGCCATCCTGGAGGAAAAGACCATGCGGAAACCCCGTCCGGCCCGGGAGGAGATCTTCTGGTCCGGCCTGGCCGGGGCTTTCTTCGCCGTGGTACTGGGGGGCGGATACCTGGAATTTTTGGCAGCCCTGCTGGGGTCCCTGCTTTCCATGGCCTTTGTGAAGGCGGTGTCTCCCTTCCGGCCCAGCAGCTTCTGGGAGACCACCATGGCCGGGGCCATTATCTGTCTTACGGTGGTATTGTTCCGGATGGCCTGTCCGGACCTTGTGATGGAACTGGCCATTGCCGGGGGCGTGATGCCCTACCTGCCGGGGATGGCCTTTACCAACGGGATCCGGGATTTCATGGCCGGAGACCTGCTCAGCGGCACCTGCCGGGCCGGGGAAGCCATTTTCCTGGTGGGCGGGGTGGCCATCGGCATCGCCACCGTCCTGGGCATACTGTACATGTAGGAGGCTTTTATGCCGCTGGCAGCAACCATTTTCATCAAAACCGTATTTTCCTTTTTCGCCACCGTGGCCTTCGGCAAACTGTTCAAATGCCCGGAAAGCTGCCTGTACAAGGCGGGGTTCGTGGGTATGGTGGGCTTCGGGGTGTACATTATCCTGTTGAGCGGCTTCGGCCTCAGCTCCATGCTCAGCAACTTTGCCGGCACTGTGGCCCTTTCCATCTGCAGCGAGATCTTTGCCCGCTGGTACCGGCAGCCGGTGCCCATCTTCTCCATTCCGGGGATCATCCCCCTGGTGCCCGGACTGCCCTTGTACCGGGCCATGAACTACACCATGCTCAATGCCTACAGCCTGGGGATGCACACCTTTGTGTCCGCCGCCCTGGATGCCACAGCCATTGCCATGGGGATCCTGCTGGTGTCCGGCCTGGCCAAGGTGTACAAGACCAGCAAGAAGATGGTCCGGGACAAACGTCGGCACGGCCGTTGAGGAAAATCGGAAGACTGGCTATAATACAGACAGGAAATGTGAAGGAGGAATGCCCAATGGCAGTATTCACGAAACGAGAAAAACAGGTGGTCAACAATCCAGGGACCGGGACCATCGAAAAGGAAATCCTCATGGACCCGTCCGCTTTCCAGGGGAACAATGACCTGTTCGCCCAGATCACCCTGCATCCGGGCTGTGCCGTCCCTGTCCATCAGCATCTGGGGAACAATGAGACCTACTACCTGCTCCAGGGAGAAGGGGAATACACCGACGAGGACAAGAAGCTGACCGTAAAGGCCGGGGACGTGACCTTCTGCGCCGACGGAGGCACCCACGGCCTGAAGAACACCGGCAAGGAGGATCTGGTGTTCATCGCTCTGATCTGCAATACGCCGGGGTATAAGAGATAAGGATTGTCAATGGTCGGCTGCCAACGGTCAGCGGCCGGAGGAGGAAACCCGCTTTTGGCGGGTTTCTTTTTATTTGTAAAAAATTTGTGAACTCTTGTATAAAAAATGCATTTTTTTCGGCTGAATTGACCTTGAATCTGCGAAAATTTCCCTGCTTTACTGCGGTACCAGTGTCCGGGAAGCGAGGAAATTTCCCCTTGTTTACACTAAAAGAAACGCACGGAACTGTGTAAAGAAAGAAGCGCATAAAATGTGGCCGAAAACCGAAAAAAATCCCGAAAAAATATTGACATTGGCTGTCAGTAATGTTACAATACCACAGTGTCACAGAGGGGTAGTATGTCTTTTGGAGGTGTCAAATGTTTCTCGCAGACGTAAAAAACGGTTCGCCGGTTGTAGTCGGTGTGAAGCAGTCCCAAAAGGCCATTGCCCGGGATCGGGCCGCAGGAGTCCTGATCGCCCGGGATGCGGATGACCATGTAACAGGGCCTGTCAGGGACCTGTGTGAAGCCAAGAGCATCACAGTGGAAACTGTGGATACCATGCTGGAACTCGGCAAGGCCTGCGGCATCCATGTGGGAGCTTCCGTAGCCGCTGTGCTCAAAACCCGGTAGAATCTGCCGGAAACGGCAGATCTTCATAATCATTAAATTTTATTCTCGAGAAAGGAGGTGCCGGAATGCCTACAATCAACCAATTGGTTCGTAAAGGTAGACAAGTTATTACTCAAAAATCCACGGCGCCAGCATTGAAAAATTCACCGCAAAAACGCGGTGTCTGCACGAGAGTGTACACCACCACTCCGAAAAAACCTAATTCTGCTCTGCGGAAGGTTGCCCGTGTCCGTCTGACCAATGGGATTGAAGTCACTGCTTACATTCCTGGTATTGGCCACAATCTGCAGGAACACTCCGTTGTTCTGATCAGAGGCGGAAGAGTCAAGGATCTTCCCGGTGTTCGTTATCACATCATTCGCGGCGCATTGGATACCGCCGGTGTTGCTGACCGCAACCAGGGCCGTTCCAAATACGGTGCAAAACGCCCGAAAGCAGCCAAGAAATAAGCTGCCTGCTGTAGAATGAGACAATAACGAAGGAGGAAATACAGATGCCGAGAAAAGGTCCTGTAACCAAAAGAGACGTATTACCGGATCCAGTATATGGTTCCAAACTGTTAACCAGATTCATCAACAAAATTATGCTCGACGGCAAAAAAGGTGTTGCTGAGCGTATCGTATATGACGCATTCGATCTGATCCATTCCAAGACCGGGAAGGATCCCATGGAAGTGTTCGACGCTGCCATGAAGAACGTAATGCCTGTCCTGGAAGTAAAAGCACGCCGGGTGGGCGGTGCCAACTACCAGGTTCCTGTGGAAGTCAGAGCTGACCGGAAAACCACTCTGGGTATCCGGTGGCTGGTCAACTATTCCCGCCTGCGCGGTGAAAAGACCATGTGCGAACGGGTTGCCGGCGAACTGATGGATGCCGCCAACAACACCGGCGCTTCCGTGAAGAAACGTGAAGACACGCACAAGATGGCTGAAGCAAACAGAGCTTTTGCTCACTATCGTTGGTAAGATTCCTTAAGGAGGAGTAATTCGTGGGTAGAGAGTTTCCCTTAGATAAAATTAGAAACATCGGTATCATGGCTCACATCGATGCCGGTAAAACTACGACCACGGAACGTATCCTGTTCTACACCGGCAAGACGTACAAGATCGGTGAAGTTCATGATGGGGCTGCCACCATGGACTGGATGGTCCAGGAACAAGAACGTGGTATTACGATTACTTCCGCTGCTACGACCTGCCATTGGAAAGGCCATTCCATTAACATCATCGACACCCCGGGGCACGTTGACTTCACCGTTGAAGTAGAACGTTCCCTGCGTGTACTGGATGGCTCTGTGGCTGTATTCAGCGCCAAAGGCGGTGTTGAACCCCAGTCCGAAACCGTATGGCGTCAGGCGGAAGAATACAACGTCCCCCGTATCGCTTATGTAAACAAGATGGATACCACCGGGGCTGACTTCTTCAACGTAATCCAGATGATGAAAGACCGTCTGGGTGCCAACGCAGTTGCCATTCAGGTTCCCATGGGCGCCGAAGACAGCTTCGTAGGCCTGATCGACCTGGTAAAGATGCAGGCCATCATTTACGGGGACAAGCTGGGCAAGGATGAAGAATTCGAACCCATCCCTGAAGAATACGTGGAAGAAGCCCAGAAATACCGCCAGATCCTGCTGGAAGCCGTTGCGGAAAGCGACGACGACCTGATGGAAAAATATCTGGAAGGTGAAGATCTGACCGAAGAAGAAATCAAAGGCGCCATCCGGAAGATGACCTGCCAGTGCAAGCTCTTCCCTGTGACCTGCGGTTCTTCCTACAAGAACAAAGGCGTACAGCCGCTGCTGGATGCCATCATCGACTACATGCCCTCTCCTCTGGATGTACCCGCCATCAAAGGGACCAACCCGGAAACCGGGGAAGAAGAAGAACGGCCTTCCGATGACAACGCTCCTTTCGCAGCTCTGGCCTTCAAGATCGCTACCGACCCCTATGTGGGCCGTCTGGCATTCTTCAGAGTGTACTCCGGTACCCTGACCGCCGGCTCCTATGTCTACAACTCCAACAAAGACAAGAGAGAACGGATCGGCCGTATCCTGCGGATGCACTCCAACCACAGAACGGAAATCGAAGAAGTATTTGCCGGGGACATTGCTGCTGCCGTAGGTCTGAAAGACACCGGTACCGGTGATACCCTGTGCGACGATAAAGCTCCTATCATCCTGGAATCCATGGTGTTCCCTGAACCGGTTATCTCCGTGGCCATCGAACCCAAGACCAAGGCTGACCAGGAAAAAATGGGCATCGCCCTGGGCAAGCTGGCTGAAGAAGACCCCACCTTCCGTGTCCGCACGGATCCGGAATCTTCCCAGACCATCATCTCCGGGATGGGCGAACTTCACCTGGACATCATCGTTGACCGGCTGAAGAGAGAATTCCATGTAGACTGCACCGTGGGCAACCCGCAGGTAGCTTACAGAGAAACCATCCGCAAGGAAGTGGAAAGCCAGGGTAAATTCGTACGGCAGTCCGGTGGTAAAGGGCAGTACGGCGATTGCTGGCTGAAACTGACTCCGCTGCAGCCGGGCGAAGGCTTCAAGTTCGAAAACAAGATCGTTGGCGGTGCCATTCCCAAGGAATACATCGCTCCTGTTGAAGCCGGTGTCAAGGAAGCTATGGAAAACGGTGTCATCGCCGGGTATCCCATGGTGGATATCGGAGTTACCGTGTTCGACGGCTCCTACCACGAAGTCGACTCCTCTGAAATGGCATTTAAGATTGCCGGTTCCATGGGCTTCAAGAATGGTGCCCTGAAAGCAAACCCTGTTCTGCTGGAACCGTACATGAAAGTGGAAGTCACCATCCCTGAAGAGTACATGGGCGACGTTATCGGCGACCTGAACTCCCGCCGGGGCCGCATCGAAGGCATGGAAGCAAGAAGCGGTGCACAGGTTATCACGGCTTATGTTCCCCTGTCCGAAATGTTCGGGTATGCAACGGACCTGCGTTCCAAGACCCAGGGCCGCGGCAACTACTCCATGGAAGTAGACCATTACGAAGAAGTTCCCAAGAACATCGCGGAAGCGATCATTGCCAAAAATAAGGGAACCGCACAGGACTAATGTCCTGGCATCACTAGGAGGATATCACAATGGCTAAAGAGAAATTTGAAAGAACCAAACCCCATGTTAACATTGGTACCATTGGTCACGTCGATCACGGCAAGACAACCCTGACTGCGGCTATCACCAAAGTCCTGTCCGAAACTCCGGGCTGCAAAGCCACTTTCGAAGCTTATGCCGATATCGATAAGGCTCCGGAAGAAAGAGAACGTGGGATTACCATCAACACCGCTCACGTTGAATACGAAACCGAAACCAGACACTATGCACACGTTGACTGCCCGGGGCACGCTGACTATGTAAAGAACATGATCACCGGTGCTGCTCAGATGGACGGTGCCATCCTGGTTGTTTCCGCTGCTGACGGCCCCATGCCTCAGACCCGTGAACACATCCTGCTGGCCCGCCAGGTTGGCGTACCTGCCATCGTAGTGTTCCTGAACAAATCCGACCAAGTTGACGATCCTGAACTGATCGAACTGGTTGAAATGGAAGTCCGTGACCTGCTGAGCCAGTACGGCTATCCTGGAGACGAAGTGCCCATCGTTGTGGGTTCCGCTCTGAAAGCCCTGGAAGGGGACAAAGAACAGGAAGACAACATCCGGAAACTGATGAAGGCTGTTGACGAATACATTCCTACTCCTGTCCATGACCTGGCAAAACCCTTCCTGATGCCTATCGAAGACGTGTTCACCATCACTGGCCGTGGTACTGTAGCTACCGGCCGTGTGGAACGTGGCGTGATCAAAGTTGGGGACACTGTTGAAATCGTTGGTCTGTCCGACGAAAAGAAACAGTCCGTAGCTACCGGTCTGGAAATGTTCCGGAAGACCCTGGATCAGGCTGAAGCCGGTGACAACATCGGCTGCCTGCTGCGTGGTATCGACCGTACCGAAATCGAAAGAGGTCAGGTACTGGCCAAACCGGGCACCATCCATCCTCATACCAAATTCAAAGGCCAGGTTTACGTACTGACCAAAGAAGAAGGCGGCCGTCATACTCCGTTCTTCAACGGCTACCGTCCGCAGTTCTACTTCCGTACCACCGACGTTACCGGTGTTGCTCACCTGCCTGAAGGCACCGAAATGGTTATGCCTGGGGACAACGTGGTGATGGATGTTGAACTGATCACCCCGATCGCCATCGAACAAGGTCTGCGTTTCGCTATCCGCGAAGGCGGCCATACCGTTGGTGCCGGTGTTGTTACCGAAATCGAAGGCTAATCCTTCCGATTCAATCTAAAGAAAGCCCATATGAGGGGCTAGGCCAAAGCCCCTCATATTCTTATGCTTTACAGGGCCCGCGATGAGGCAGAAGATGGCTTCTGGCCCGCTGGCAAAGAAGGGAACTTCTGCTGAGTATGTCCGTTCTTGGAAACGTGGCGAATGGAGGAATTAAAAACAATGGCAAAGACTCAAAAAATCCGTATACGCCTGAAAGCGTATGACTACAAAGCACTGGATCAGAGTGCTTCCAAAATCGTAGAAACGGCGAAACGTACCGGTGCTCAGGTTTCCGGCCCGATTCCCCTGCCTACGGAAAAAAACATCTATACGATTCTGCGTTCCCCTCATGTAAACAAAGACTCTCGTGAACAGTTCGAAATGCGGACCCACAAGAGACTGGTTGACATCCTGGAACCTACAGCTAAGACGATCGATGCACTGACTCGCTTGGATCTTCCTGCTGGTGTAGATATCGAGATCAAAGCGTAAGGAGGTGCGATGATGGCTAAAGGAATCTTAGGCAAAAAATTAGGTATGACCCAAATTTTTGAAGCTGACGGTACTTTGGTTCCCGTAACTGTTGTGGAAGCGGGTCCCTGCGTCGTGCTGCAGAACAAAACGGAAGAAAAAGACGGCTACAATGCTGTTCAGCTGGGTTTTGGGGATATCAAAGAAAAACAAGTCAACAAACCCATGAAGGGCTTCTTCGACAAAGCTGGTGTGGCTCCTGTAAAGGTTGTCCGCGAAGTTCGTCTGGATGCTCCTTCTGAATATAAAGTCGGTGACAAGATTGCTGCTGACATTTTCGCAGCCGGCGATCTGGTTGACGCTGTCGGCGTTTCCCGCGGTAAAGGGTTCGCTGGTACGATCAAACGCCACAACTTCGCACGTGGTCCTATGAAACACGGTTCCAAATCTCATCGTGAACCTGGTTCCAATGGTCCTATGCATTCCGGTCCTGGCGGCCGTGTTATCAAAGGCAAGAAACTGCCTGGCCGTATGGGCGGGATTAGCGCGACTGTGCAGCGCTTGACGATCGCAAAAGTGGATAAGGACCGCAACCTGATCATGGTGAAAGGTTCTGTACCTGGTGCCGCTGGTACCTTCCTGCTGCTGAGAGACACGGTTCGTCCCGATGTCGTGAAAGCAGAACAAAAATAAGGTTTAACGAAAGGAGGGCGTTTCAATGCCGAAAGTAGCAGTTTACGATATGACCGGCAAACAGACCGGTGAAGAAATAGAATTGATGGATTACGTCTTTGGCGTAGAATTCAACGAAGCCGTTGTCCATCAGGCTGTTGTTATGCAGCAAGCCAACGAACGTCAGGGCACTCATGCAACCAAGACCCGCGGTATGGTACGGGGCGGTGGCAGAAAACCCTGGAAACAGAAAGGTACTGGCCGGGCTCGTGCCGGTTCCGTCCGTTCTCCTCTGTGGGTAGGCGGTGGTACCGTCTTCGGTCCTGCTCCCCGGAGCCATGCAAAAGATATGCCCCGGAAGGCCCGTCGTCTGGCCATCCGCTGCGCACTGAGCGCAAAAGTCGCTGAAGGTGCTCTGGTTGTGGTTGACAACTTGACCTTCGATGCTCCCAAGACCAAAGATGCAGTTGCTCTGCTGAATGGCTTCGAAGCTGTCGACAAAAAAGCCCTGATCATCACTGACGGGGAAAACGAAAACGTAGAAAAATCTTCCCGCAACATCGAAAAAGTAAAGGCCCTGTCCAATGACTGCCTGAACGTTTACGATATCCTGAATGCGGAAAAAGTACTGCTGGCAAAAGATGCCGTAGCAAGAATTGAGGAGGTGCTCGCATAATGGCTGCCAATCCTCGCGACATTATCATCAGACCCATTGTGACCGAAAAGACTTCTGACATGATGAAGGACAACAAATACACTTTCCAGGTGGCAATGGGCGCAAACAAGACTGAAATCCGCCAGGCCATTGAAGCCATCTTCAATGTGAAGGTTGTGAATGTCAACACCATCCGCGTTCTGGGCAAAACCAAGCGTATGGGCAAATATGAAGGCAAGCGTTCCGATTACAAGAAAGCAATTGTAAAACTGGCTGAAGGTAATACAATTCCGCTCTTCGAAGGAATGTAATTCGTCTAAGGAGGTCAAACAATGGCTATTAAAAGCTTTAATCCGTATTCTCCTTCCAGACGCAGCATGACTGTGTCCACCTTTGAAGAGATCACTACGGACAAGCCCCATCGCCCTTTAGTTGTTAAACTGAACCAGCATGCCGGCCGGAACAACACCGGTAAAATGACGGTTCGTCATCAGGGCGGCGGTCACAAAAGACAGTATCGTATCATCGATTTCAAACGGAATAAAGACAACATCCCCGCAAAAGTTGCGACCATCGAATATGATCCCAACCGGAGCGCCAACATTGCTCTGCTGAACTATGCAGACGGTGAAAAACGCTACATCCTGGCTCCTCAGGGCCTGAAGGTGGGCGACGTTGTTGTCAGCGGTCCCGAAGCCGATATCAAAGTGGGCAACGCACTGCCCCTGCAGAACATCCCTCTGGGTACCATGGTCCACAATGTGGAACTGAAGATCGGCAAAGGCGGCCAGATGGGCCGGAGCGCCGGTGCTGCCATCCAGCTGATGGCCAAAGAAGGCAGCTATGCCCTGCTGCGTATGCCTTCCGGCGAACTGCGTCAGGTACACATCAACTGCCGTGCCACCATCGGTCAGATCGGCAACCTGGATCATGAAAACCTGACTCTGGGTAAAGCAGGCCGTTCCCGCTGGCTGGGTGTCCGTCCCGCCAACCGTGGTGTGGCAATGAACCCGAACGACCATCCTCATGGCGGCGGTGAAGGTCACTCCCCTGTTGGTCGTAAGCGTCCTGTTACTCCCTGGGGCAAGAGTGCTTTTGGTACCCGTACCCGGAAGAACAAGAAGGCTTCTTCCAAACTGATCCTGAAACGCAGAACGAAATAACAGAGTTTGTTGAAAGGAGGCATACAGAGTGTCCAGATCCGTTAAAAAAGGACCTTATGTCCAAGCTAGTCTGCTGAAGAAAATTGAAGCGCTGAACGCTGCCCAGGATAAGAAAGTCGTTAAAACCTGGTCCCGCAGCTCCACGATTCTCCCTGAATTCCTGGGTCACACCATTGCTGTCCATGATGGCCGCAAACATGTGCCTGTGTATATCACCGAAGATATGGTCGGCCATAAATTAGGCGAATTCGCTCCTACCCGTCTGTTCAAGGGCCATGGCGATAAAGCCGCTGCCGTAACGAAATAATCAGGGGAAGGAGGATAAAATAGATGCAAGAAGCTAAAGCTGTTGCCAAATACATCCGTATCGCACCTCGCAAACTGCGCATCGTGATCAACCTGATCCGGGGCAAGTCTGTGAACGAAGCCTTTGCAATCCTCAAGTTTACCCCGAAAGTTGGTTCTGAGGTTATTGAAAAAGTTCTTCGCTCCGCTGTTGCGAACGCTGAACACAACTTTGACATGAACGCTGACAATCTGGTCGTTTCCAACGCTTTCGTTGACCAGGGTCCCACCATGAAGAGAATCCATCCGCGGTCCCGTGGACAGGCCTTCAAGATCCTGAAACGTTCCAGCCATGTCACCGTGGCTGTTTCCGAAAAATAATCATCCTGACAGAAGGAGGGAATGAATAGTGGGTCAAAAAGTTAATCCACATGGTTTCAGAGTGGGCGTAATCGATGATTGGGATTCCAAATGGTTCGCCGACAAGGACTATCAAAAGAATCTGTTGGAAGACATCAAGATTCGTGATTTCATTAAAGATAAACAATTCCAGGCTGGTATCTCTCGGGTTACCATCGAAAGAACGGAACAGAAGATGCGGATCAGCATCTACACCGCTAAACCTGGTATCGTCATCGGCCGTCAGGGCAGCAACATCGAACTGCTGAAAAAAGACCTGGCCAAAATGACCGACAGCAAGCTGGACATCAACATCATCGAGGTTAAACAACCGGATATGGATGCCACCCTGGTTGCTGAAAACGTTGCTTCCCAGCTGGAACGCCGGATCGCTTTCCGCCGTGCCATGAAGCAGTGCGTGGGCCGTACCATGCGTCTGGGTGCCAAAGGGATCAAGATCCAGTGCGCCGGCCGTCTGGGCGGGGCTGAAATCGCCCGTACCGAAAGCTATCGTGATGGCAGCATTCCTCTGCATACCCTGCGTGCCAACATCGACTATGGGACTGCTGAAGCTCATACCACTTATGGCCGGATCGGCGTAAAGGTATGGATCTACAAAGGCGAAGTCCTGCCGACCAAGGCCGTGAAGAAGGAAGCTCCTGAAGCGCAAGAAGGAGGGGCGAAATAATGTTATTACCGAAGAGAGTACAGCATCGTAAACAGCATAGAGGCCGCATGAAAGGCCGTGCAATGCGGGGCAACAGAGTGGCTCATGGTCAGTTCGGCCTGGTGGCCCTGGAACCGTCCTGGATCACCAACCGGCAGATCGAAGCCGCCCGTATCGCCATGACCCGTTACATCAAACGTGGCGGTCAGGTATGGATCCAGATTTTCCCTGACAAGCCTGTAACTGCCAAAGCTGCTGGCAGCCGTATGGGTAGTGGTAAAGGTTCTCCTGAATACTGGGTAGCCGTGGTTAAACCTGGCCGGGTTCTGTTCGAAATGGCAGGCGTTACTGAAGATATCGCTAAGGAAGCTATGCGTCTGGCCGGCAACAAGCTGCCGATCAAGACCCGCTTCGTTACGAAGGAACAGCTGGATGCCGAAGTCACCGCGCGTGAAAATGGAGTAGGTGGTGAAGCTTAATGAAAACTAACGAAATCAGAGAAATGTCTGTTGAAGAGCTGGAATCCAAGCTGGCAGGCTTAAAAGATGAACTTTTTAATTTGCGTTTTCAAATGGCAACCGGACAACTGGACAATCCGATGAAGATCAGAGAAGTCAAGAAATCCATTGCCCAGATCAAAACGATCCAGCGGGAACGCGAAGTGAACGCTTAATCCGGGTTAGACCCTAAGCGAAGGAGGAAACATTCCGTGGCTGAAGAGAGAAACTTGCGTGTTACGCGTACTGGTAAAGTCGTAAGCGACAAGATGCAGAAAACCGTTGTGGTCGCTATTGAACGTCTGGTTCAACACCCTCTTTACAAAAAAGGCGTAATGCATACCATTAAACTGAAGGCTCATGACGAAAACAATGATGCTCATACTGGGGATATCGTGAAGATTGCTCAGACCCGGCCCCTGTCCAAAGACAAATGCTGGCGCGTCGTTGAAATCGTAGAACGGGCAAAATAAGATAGACTGCTGAGCATAGCTTGGCAAGGGAGGTAAACCATGATTCAACAGCAGACTGTGCTGAATGTTGGGGACAATACCGGCGCCAAAAAGATTATGTGCATCCGTGTGCTGGGCGGTTCCTATCGGAGATACGCCAACATCGGTGACATCATTGTGGCTTCTGTCAAAGATGCTACACCCGGTGGCGTTGTCCAAAAAGGTGATGTAGTGAAGGCCGTTGTGGTGCGTTCCGTAAAAGGCACCCGCCGTCCGGATGGTTCTTACATCCGTTTCGACGAAAACGCTGCGGTTCTGATCAAAGACGATAAGACCCCTCAGGGCACTCGTATTTTTGGGCCTGTTGCCCGGGAACTCCGTGATAAAGACTTCATGAAGATCATTTCCCTGGCACCGGAAGTGCTCTAAGAACAAGGAGGTGTTGCAGAAATGGCTGAAGCCGTGAAATTGCACGTGAAAAAAGGCGATACCGTGGTGGTATTGGCTGGTAAAGATAAAGGCAAGGAAGGCAAAGTGACCGCTGCTTTCCCGAAGAAATCCAAGGTGACTGTGGAAGGCGTGAACCAGGTAAAACGGCACACGAAACCTTCTCAGAGCAACCCTCAGGGTGGGATCATTACCAAGGAAGCTCCTATCAGCGTTTCCAACGTAATGCTGGTATGCCCGTCCTGCAAGAAACCGACCCGTATCAAAAAAGTGGCCGCTGGCAATGGTTTTGTCAGAGCCTGCAAAAAATGCGGGGAAGTCATCGATAAATAATCTTCGGGAAAGGAGGAAAACAGATGGCAACGAGACTGCAAGACAAATACAATTCCGAAGCTGTGAAAGGCTTAATGGAAAAATTCAATTACAAGAACGTCAACGAAATTCCGAAACTGGAAAAAGTTGTTTTGAATATTGGCTGCGGTGAAGCAGTGACCAACAGCAAGGCTATTGAATCTGCTGTGGCTGACATGACCATGATCGCCGGTCAGAAACCCATCATCACCAAGGCAAAGAAATCCATCGCTGCATTCAAACTCCGTGAAGGCATGCCCATCGGTGTGAAAGTCACCCTGCGTGGCAGCCGGATGTATGAATTCCTGGATAAATTCATGAACATTGCCCTGCCCCGGGTACGTGACTTCAGAGGGGTCAACCCCAAGTCCTTCGACGGCCGTGGCAACTATTCCATCGGCCTGAAAGAACAGCTGATTTTCCCTGAAATCGACTATGATAAAGTCGACAAAGTCCGCGGCATGGATGTTATCATCGTAACGACTGCTAAAACCGATGAAGAAGGCAGAGAACTGCTGAAGCTTCTGGGTATGCCGTTTGGGGCATAAGGAGGGAAAACCGTGGCAAAGACCGCATTGATTGAAAAATGGAAAGCGGAACCGAAGTTCAAGGTCCGCAAATATAATCGCTGCAAAATCTGTGGCAGACCGCATGCTTACATGCGCAAATTCGGCATTTGCCGTATCTGCTTCCGGAAGTATGCTTACGAAGGCGCTATTCCCGGCGTAACGAAAGCAAGCTGGTAAGAGCGGAAAAAGGAAGGAGGGCTTTTATAAATGACCATGACTGATCCGATTGCCGATATGCTTACGAGAATCCGTAATGCCAATTCGGTTCATCACGATAAAGTTGAAATCCCCTGCTCCAAAATCAAAACTGCCATTGCAGAGATTTTGAAGAGCGAAGGATTCATTAAAGATTTCGAAGTCGTAGCCGGTGAACACCAGAATGTGATCCGTGTACAGCTGAAATACGGTCCCAACAAGGAAAAAGTTATTTCCGGCATTAAGCGTATCTCCAAACCCGGTTTGAGAGTCTACACCCAGAAAGACCAGCTGCCTCGCGTACTGGGCGGCCTGGGCATCGCCGTAATCTCCACTTCCAAGGGCATGATGACCGACAAGGCTGCCCGGAAAGCTGGATTGGGCGGCGAAGTAGTGGCTTACGTTTGGTAAGATATTCCCTAGACCGGAGGTGCTTATAAGTGTCAAGAATTGGAAAAGCTCCGATTACCGTCCCTGATAAAGTTACGGTAACGGTGGAAGATAACCTGGTCTCCGTTAAGGGACCGAAAGGCGAACTGAGCCGTCAAATCAGCAAAGAACTGACCGTGGCCCTGAATGATGGGGTGATCACCGTGACCCGTCCTTCCGACGACAAGGTGCACCGCAGCCTCCACGGCCTGTCCCGTACCCTGATCAACAACATGATCATCGGCGTTACGGAAGGGTATTCCAAACACCTGGAAATCCAGGGTGTTGGGTACCGTGTAGCCAAGAAGGGCAAAGCCCTGAGCTTCACCCTGGGCTTCTCCCATCCCTGCGTGATGGATCCTCCCGAAGGCATTTCCTTCGACTGCCCGAACTCCACGGAAATCATCGTTTCCGGTATCGACAAGGAAAAAGTTGGTGCTGTGGCTGCTGAAATCCGCAGCCTGCGTGCTCCCGAACCCTACAAAGGCAAAGGGATCCGCTATGTAGGCGAACATATCATCCGCAAGGTTGGTAAAGCCGGCGCCAAAGGCAAGAAATAATTTCTAATAGGAAGGAGTGAATCTCTTGCTGAACAAGAAAGATAAAAACGCAGCACGTCAGAAACGTCACCTGCGTATGCGCAGAAATATTGTGGGAACGGCTGAAAAACCCCGTTTCAATGTATATCGCAGCCTGAGCAACATCTACGCTCAGATCATCAACGATGAAACTGGTGAAACTCTGGTTTCCGCCAGCACCGTGGAAAAGGCCAACAAAGCCAACTACGGCGGCAACATCGAAGCTGCTAAAGCTGTCGGCACTGAAATCGCCAAAAAAGCTCTGGAAAAGGGCATCAAGACTGTTGTATTCGACCGCGGTGGTTACCTGTATCACGGCCGTGTAGCAGCCCTGGCTGAAGCGGCTCGCGAAGCTGGTCTGGAATTTTAACAGAGGGAGGACAAAAGAGTGGCTAATTACGAAAAACAAGATGATGGCTTCAAAGAAAGAGTAGTCTTCATCAACCGCGTAGCTAAGGTCGTAAAAGGCGGACGTCGTTTCTCCTTCTCTGCTTTGGTTGTTGTTGGTGATGAAAACGGCAAGGTTGGCATGGGCCTGGGCAAAGCTGCCGAAGTTCCCGAAGCAATCCGCAAGGGTGTGGATGATGCCAAAAAGAACCTGATCACCGTTCCTCTGAAAGGCACCACCATTCCTCACGAAGTAATCGGTGTGTTCGGTGCAGGCCGCGTCCTGCTGAAACCGGCTATGGAAGGTACCGGGGTTATCGCCGGCGGTGCTGTCCGTGCCGTCCTGGAACTGGCTGGCGTTCGGGACATCCTGACCAAATCTCAGGGTACTTCCAACCCCAACAATGTGGTCCGGGCAACTCTGCAGGGTCTGAAATCCCTGAAGAACGCCAAAGAAGTTGCTGCTCTGCGCGGCAAAACTGTTGAAGAACTGTTAGGCTAAGGAGGTAGCATGATGGCACAGGTAAAAATCACGCTGACCCGTAGCTTAATCGGGTATCCCAAAGACCAACGCGCTACTGTCAAGGCTCTGGGTCTGACCAAGATCCGTACCAGCGTTGTGAAAGAAGACTCTCCTGCTCTGCGCGGTATGATCCACAAAGTGGAACATATGGTCAAAGTAGAAGAAGTGAAGGCGTAATAAGGAGGTCTGCAAATGTATTTGCATGAATTGGCTCCCGCTGCCGGCTCCAAAAAAGCTCGCGTCCGTGTAGGCCGCGGTCTTGGTTCCGGCCTGGGCAAAACATCCGGCAAAGGCCAAAAAGGTCAGAAATCCCGTAGCGGCGGGGTGAAACGTCCTGGGTTCGAAGGTGGCCAAAAGCCGTTGTACCTGCGTCTGCCGAAACGCGGTTTCTACAATAAATTCGGCAAACATTACACTGAGATCAATGTGGAAGTATTCAACTGCTTTGACGACGGTGCTGTAATCGATCCTGTAGCCCTGATCGAAGCCGGCCTGGTGAAAAACATCCGTGACGGCATTCGTGTCCTGGGCAATGGCGAACTGACCAAAAAGGTCACGGTAAGAGCCATGGGCTTCAGCAAAACTGCTCAATCCAAGATCGAAGCTGCCGGCGGTAAGGTAGAGGTGATCTAATTGGCATCAGCCCTTGATAACCTGTTAAAGGCTACGGAACTCCGAAAGAAAGTATTATTTACCCTTGCGATGTTCATAGTATTCAGGGCTGGTACGCAAATTCCCGTTCCGGGGGTTAACGCAGCCATGATCGAACGGCTTTTCACCAGTGGAAACCTGTTCGGTCTTCTGGATCTGTTCTCCGGCGGTGCTCTCAGCAAATTCTCCATATTTGCCATGAGCATTACTCCTTACATCAATGCGTCAATTATTACGCAGCTGCTGACAGTGGTGATCCCGACTTTGGAAGAATGGTCCAAAGAGGGAGCGGAAGGAGCAAAAAAAATCAACAAAATCAACCGCTATGCGGCGGTGGGCCTGGGCGCCATTCAGGCAATCGGGATGGCATATGGCTTGCGGGCGGCAGTCAACAACCCTGACTTCTTCTCCTTTGCCATGATCGTCATCACCCTTACCGCAGGCTCTCTGCTGCTGATGTGGATTGGGGAACAGATTACGGCCAAAGGGATCGGGAACGGGATTTCTCTGATCATCTTTGCCGGGATCATTTCCCGACTGCCCAACGGGCTGGCTGTGATCGGCCGGTACCTGCAGGCAGGAACTATCAACGTCTTCAACGTATTGATCTTCGCTGTGCTGGCTGTACTGATGGTGATGTTCGTGGTGGCCATTACGGTTTCCTACCGGAAAGTCCCCGTCCAGTACGCAAAGCGGATCGTAGGTCGGAAGATGTACGGCGGACACACCACCTACATTCCCCTGAAGGTGAATCAGGCCGGTGTTATGCCCATCATCTTCGCTTCTTCCGTATTGATGTTTCCTGTGACCATTGCGCAGTTCATCAAGATCCCCTGGATCCAGAAAGTGGCCGGCTATTTAGCATGGGGCACACCGTTGCAGACCTCGCTGTACATCCTGCTCATCCTGTTCTTCACTTACTTCTATACCGCAGTAAGCCTGAACATCCCGGATATGTCCGACAACATCAAGAAATACGGCGGCTTCATCCCCGGGCTGCGGCCTGGCAAACCGACCACGGACTATCTGGACAAGGTGATGAACCGGATCACCCTGGCGGGTGCTGTTTTTCTGGCGTTCATTGCTATTATGCCCAACATGATCGTCTGGCTCACAGGAATTTCCGGAGTATACTTCGGCGGAACGGCTTTGTTGATCGTAGTTGGCGTAGCGCTTGACACAATGAAACAGGTAGAGTCCATGACCCTCATGCGGCACTACCAGGGTTTCATGAAATAAGGAGAGAGAACATGCATATTCTTTTAATGGGACCTCCTGGCGCAGGCAAGGGGACCCAAGCGGAAAAATTAGTTGCCGATTTCCCCATTCCCCATATTTCTACGGGAGATATGTTCCGTGCGGCTGTGAAAAATGGGACGGAATTGGGGAAAGAAGCCAAGAAATATATGGACGCCGGCGGTTTGGTTCCGGACAGTGTCACGATCGGCATTGTGAAGGAACGTCTGAGCCAGCCGGACTGTGCCAAAGGATTCATCCTGGACGGTTTTCCCCGTACCAAAGATCAGGCAGAAGCCCTGGACGACATCCTGAAGAATCTCGGGATCTCCCTGACTGCTGCGGTCAACATCAGCGTGCCTGATGAAGACCTGGTAGCCCGGGTTACCGGCCGGCGGATCTGCAAAAACTGTGGTGCCACCTATCATGTGGTGTACAATCCTCCCAAACAGGAAAAGGTATGCGACAAATGCGGTGGGGAACTTTACCAGCGGGATGATGACAAAGAAACCACTGTGAAAAAACGTTTGGAAGCGTACCATAGCCAAACTGCTCCTCTCATTGCGTATTACAAGGCGGAAGGCGTGTACAGGGAAATTGACGGCACTCAGCCCATCGACAAGGTGTATGCTGATGTGGTCGCTGCTGTAAAAGGGTAAGGAGGCATAAGCGTGTCAAAACAAGATGCGATCGAAGTAGAAGGTACTGTCTTGGAATCTTTACCCAATGCGATGTTCCGGGTAAAACTGGAAAACGATCATGAAATCCTGGCACATATTTCCGGAAAAATACGTATGAACTTTATTAAGATCCTCCCAGGGGATAAGGTGACCGTAGAGCTGACGCCCTATGATCTGAACCGGGGTCGGATTACTTATCGGTTCAAATAAGAGGATTGGCAAGAGGAGGTTCAAGCAACATGAAAGTAAGACCGTCTGTAAAACGCATTTGCGAAAAATGCAAGATCATCAAACGCAAAGGCCGCGTCATGGTCATTTGCGAAAACCCGAAACATAAACAGAGACAAGGATAAGAAGGAGGTGCTTTGAATGGCTCGTATCGCCGGTGTAGATTTACCTAGAGATAAACGTATCGAATACGCTCTGCCGTACATTTACGGGATCGGTCTGACCCTGTCCCGGGAAATCCTGGCTAAAACCGGGATCAACCCTGACACCCGTGTCCGGGATCTGACGGAAGCGGAAATTGCCAAGCTGCGTGAAATCCTGGATCATGAATACAAAGTGGAAGGGGACCTTCGCCGTGAAGAATCCCTGAACATTAAACGCCTGGTGGAAATCGGCTGCTACCGCGGCCGGAGACATCGTGCAGGCCTGCCTGTACGGGGTCAGAACACCAAGAACAATGCTCGTACCCGCAAAGGCCCGAAAAAAGTGGCCGGCGCTAAGAAGTAAGTCTGTCTAAGGAGGGATTAGACGAGTGGCTGGTAAAAAAGTTGTCCGTGCCAAACGGAAAGTAAGCAAGAACATTGAAGCTGGTGTAGCACATATCCGCTCCACCTTTAATAACACGATCGTAACGATTTCCGATCTGAACGGGGCTGTCCTGAGCTGGGCTTCTGCCGGCGGTCAGGGCTTCCGCGGTTCCCGGAAAAGCACTCCTTTTGCAGCTCAGATGGCTGCTGAATCCGCTGCCAAAGCCGCTATGGAACATGGTCTGAAACGGATCGAAGTATTCGTCAAGGGCCCCGGCGCTGGCCGTGAAGCTGCTATCCGCGCTCTGCAGGCTGCAGGCCTGGAAGTGGAATCCATCAAAGATGTGACTCCCATTCCTCACAACGGCTGCCGTCCGCCGAAACGCAGAAGAGTATAATTGGAGGTGAAAGACTAGATGGCTATTGATAAGACTCCTGTTCTGAAAAGATGCAGATCTCTGGGCATGTCTCCGGCTTTCGTTGGGGTTATGAAAGAATCCAACCGGCAGCCGAAACGCCAGTTCAAAAAGAAGAGCGAATATGGTATGCAGCTGGCTGAAAAACAGAAAGCCAAGTTCATCTATGGCGTTCTGGAAAAACAGTTCCGCGGCTACTATGAAAAAGCCAAGAAAATGGAAGGCATCGCTGGTGCCAACCTGCTGATCCTGCTGGAACGCAGACTGGACAACGTGGTATACCGCATGGGCCTGGCCCATACCCGCCGTCAGGCTCGCCAGCTGGTGACCCATGGCCACATTGCCGTAAACGGCAAGCGCCTGGACATCCCCTCTGCTCTGGTTAAAGCCGGGGATGTAGTCTCCGTAATGGAAAACAGCCGCAGCTCTGCCTACTTCAAAGGCATGGCTGAAGTCCTGGGCAAGACCTCCGTTCCTGCCTGGATCTCCGTGGACGCTCAAAACCTCAGCGGAAAGGTTGACCGTCTGCCGGTTCGGGAAGACATCGACGTACCTGTTGAAGAACAGATGATCGTCGAATTGTACTCCAAGTAATCCGATACTGTTCTCCACTTACTTATACCGCGTATTGTGGTAATGCGCGAAAGGAGGCTTCCGCATGAAGGAAATCGAAAAACCTAGCCTGGTTGTCGACGAAATTTCTCCTGACGGACGTTATGGCAAGTTCGTCTGGGAACCTTTGGAACGTGGATACGGTATTACTTTAGGTAACAGTCTGCGTCGTGTACTGCTTTCTTCCTTGTCCGGCATGGCTGTGACGGGCATCAAAATCGATGGAGTCCTCCATGAGTTCTCTACCATTGAGGGAGTCAGAGAAGACGTTGCGGATATCGTATTAAACATCAAAGCCCTGTGCTTCAAAGTGGGTCTGGATGACCAGACCTCCTTTGAACCCAAGACGTTCTACATCAAGAAGGCTGGCGAAGGCGAAGTGACCGGCGCCGACGTGATCACCGATCAGGACACGGAAGTTCTGAATCCGGAGCTGCACATTGCAACCCTGGACAAGAACGGATCCCTGAACATGGAAATCTACGTTGACGTGGGCCGTGGCTACGTCCAGGCGGAGAAGAACAAATCCAAGGATCAGCCCATCGGCTTCATCCCTGTGGATTCCATCTACTCCCCCATCACCCGTGTGAAATTCGGTGTCACCGATACCCGGGTGGGCAACGTGACCAACTACGACCGGCTGACCCTTGAAGTATGGACCGACGGGAGCCTGGGGCCGGATGAAGCTGTGACTTCTGCAGCCGAAATCCTGATCAAGTATCTGGCTCTGTTCAAGACCACCAATGTGCCCCGCATCCAGGGGGACGAAGATGGTACCAAGACCAGCGATGAAGGCACCAAGTCTTCTGTGCTGCAGATGTCCATCGATGATCTGGATCTGACTGTCCGTTCCAACAACTGCTTGAGACGGGCCGGCATCAATACGGTAGAAGATATCATCAACAAGACGGAAGACGAGCTGATTTGCGTCCGCAACCTGGGCAGCAAATCCTTGGAAGAAGTCAAGAACAAAATCGAAGAATTGGGATTGCACCTGCGCAATTCTGACGAAGAATAGGAGGAAGACGAAAGATGTCCTACAGAAAATTCAACCGGAACACCAGCAACCGGAAAGCTATGTTCCGCAGCGTCTTGACCGCCTTCTTCAAAAACGAGAGAATCGAAACCACTGAAACGAAAGCCAAAGAAATCAGCGGTCTGGCTGATAAAATGATCACCCTGGCTAAAAAAGGTGATCTGAGCGCTCGTCGTCAGGTTCTGGCATTCCTCGTGGATGAAGATGCCACCAAGAAGCTGTTTGATGTAATCGCCCCCAAATACGCTGACCGCAACGGCGGTTATACCCGTATTTACAAAACGGCTCCCCGCCGCGGTGATGCTGCTGAAATGGCAATCCTGGAACTGATCTGAGTTCTGTAAAAAAGAGGCTGTTGCGCATGCAACAGCCTCTTTTTTGTCACTGGTCAACGGTCACTGGCCGATGGAAAGAACCCGTGGCTGACGGGTTCTTTTTTATTGTATCCGGATTTCACCTTATGATATACTGAGGCTGCCGGATTCATGTTTTCTCGGCAGACTGGTAAAAAATCAGAAAAAACAGAAAGGGTGAGATCCATGAAACTGCTGCAAGGCATCCGTACGCTGGTGCTGGGGGGAATCCTGACTATGGCCGGGGCTTCCGGAGCTCTGGCGGAATACACCAGCTGGCAGGATACGGACTATGATTTCAGCCAGGTGAAGACGGTGTACCTGTCGGATATGGATATGAGCGGCTACCATCTCCAGAGTGGTACCAAGGCCCAGAAAATGCTCCAGGACTACCGGAAAAAAGCCGGAAAGGCCAAGGGGGTGAAAGTGGTGCTGGCCCCGGAGATCCAGTTCCGGGCTCTATTGCCGGGAGAAGGGGAAGAAAAAGAACCCCTGGTTTCTGCTGGAAAAACAGAGAAATCAGGGGAAAAAGACGGGAAAAGTCAGGTTCAGACAACAGACGGGGAAAGAAAGGCAGTGACCATCCCCCAGGCGGCCCTGGACGCAGGGGCCCAGTTGTACATCCTGGCCGCCCTGGACAACTGCCAGGTGGATTCCTACCTGGTGCCCGCCCATACGGAATGGAAGACCCGGGAAATCGATGACAGCTACCGGGATGACAAGGGCAACTGGCATACCTATTACCGGACTGTGACCTATCCGGAATACATCCCGGATTATTACGTGCCCTATGCCAGTGTCACCGTCCGGTTCCTGTGGTTCGACACCAGAACCGGGAAACTGGTGGCCTCCAGCGAAGATGCCCGGGTACGGGACAGTGAAAACGATCCCCTGGGAGTGTACAACCGGATCATCGACCGGTTCTTCAAGAATCTGAAGGAAACGGTGAAAAAGTAAAAGGGGCTGTTGCATGCGCAACAGACCCTTTTTCACAATCGATACGTTACTCCCAGAAGGGCCGTGCGGCCGTAGGCGGGGCAGTCGCCCAGGGTCCGGGAGCCCACGTCTTCGTAACTTTCATCCAGCAGGTTCCTGAGCTTCAGCCAGGTGCTCCAGTGCTGGTTGAATCTGTAATTGACATTGGCGTCCAGGGTGAAGGCATTGCCGGTGTACCATCCCTTGTCCCGGCCCCAGGCGGCCTGGAACAGCAGGCTGTTGGTCCACCGTTTGTCCCGGTAGGTGAGGGCCGCCTTGACGGTATGGGGCGCCACTTCATCGGTGTATTGGGGATCGATGCCGCTGCCGTAGGTGGTGTCCGTACGGGTCCAGGCGTAGGAGGCGGTGAGGCCGTATTTCGAACTGAACTGGTCCTCCCAGGTGAGCTGGATCCCGTCCTTGTTCTGGCTTTCCAGATTTTTGGGTGTCCAGGTCCCTGCTGCCCTGTACCACACAATGGGATTGTTGATGTGGGATACAAAGGCATTGGCCCCCAGGGTGCTGTGGCTGCTGAGCCGGTACCGGATGCCTCCGTTCCATTTAAAGCCGGTTTCCGGCTGGAGGTGCTCATTTCCCCGGATCTTCCAGGCTCCGTCTGAATCCCGGTTGTAATTGTTGTAGTACAGTTCATCCAGGGTAGGGACGGAATAGATCCGCTGGAGGGATCCGTAAAAGGTCAGTCTGTCGTCCGGCCGGTATTCCAGGGAGTCTCCGTGCACGTATTCATTGTGGAACCGGGTGTTGTGATTGAACAGGGAAGTGCTCTGGAGGGACAGCTTGCCGTACCGGGTCTTGGTGGTCACATAGCCGGACAGATTGCTGATGCCCTGGTTGTAGTTCTTGGCAAAGTTATGGGCATCCAGCAGGTTCTGCTCCGTATCCAGGGAGGTGTGCTGCCAGGTGATCCCGGCCGTGACGGTGGAATGCTTTCCCACTTTCCAGCCGTCCCGCCAGTCCAGTCCGTTGGTGTAAGACTTCCACCGGCTGTAGCTGGGGAGTTCATCCTGCTCTTCCGTTCCTGCGGGGTAGTAAGAATCAGCCTGGTTGTAGTTGTGATACAGGGAAATCCAGCCGGGAGCCGCTGTGTCCTCTTTGTAGTTGTAGGTCAGATTCACATTGTTGGCCAGCTTTTCCGGGCGTGGGAGATTTTGGCGGCATCCTCCCGGGCCAGAGCCGGCAAAGGCCGGAACCCGGAAGAAACCATTCCCAGCACCGCCAGGAAAAGAGAAAAGGAAATTTTTCTGGAAGGAGTCATGATCCTGGTCCTCCTATTCCAAGGCTTTCCAGAGGGGCCGGTCCTCCTCCAGCACCATATAGCTTTGGGGAGTGCCGGCTTTGGGCAGGGAAACGGAGCCCGGGTTCCAGTACCGGTTGTCCTGGCCCCAGGGCTCGTTGGCGGGGATGTGGGTGTGGCCGTGGAGAAGGATGTCTCCGGGCTGGAGGAGAGGCGGGTGCTGGAGGTTGTACCGGTGGCCGTGGGTGACGAAGATCAGGTGATGGTTCCATTCCAGCAGGGCATAGTCCGCCAGCACCGGGAACTGGAGGACCATCTGGTCCACTTCCGCCTCGCAGTTGCCCCGGACGCAGAAGATCCGGTCCTTCAGGCCGTTCAGGAGGGCGATCACTTCTTTGGGGGCATAGCCTTCCGGCAGGTCGTTCCGGGGCCCGTGGTACAGCAGGTCGCCCAAAAGAAGCAGTCGGTCGGCCCCTTCGGCACGGAACCGTTCCAGCAGCTGCCGGGTGAACAAGGCGGACCCATGGATATCAGAAGCAATGAGCCATTTCATGAGTATCAGTCCTTTCATGGGTCCATTATAACAAAAAAGGAGCTGTGAAAAAATAATTCACAACTCCTATATTTGCCAGCGACAGCTGGCTTCCATCAGCTAGAGACTAGTGACTAGAGACTAGTGACAGGGTGTGAAAAGCATTTTCACACCCTTTATTACTTCAACCCCCAGTACCGGATCCCGTTCCAGTAGAGAGGTTTGTACACTTCCGCTTTTTCCGGCAGGTGCACGTCCCGGAGGATGTACCGGAGGAATTCTTCCGGACCGGTCCGGTCCACCATGTAGCCGATGTGTTCCTTGCCCCCGGGAGCTTCCGGGTCGATGTACTTCCGGGCGTAGTCATACACATTGCTGACAATCTTCACAACGCTGTCCGCATCCGCCCATTTGATGAAGTCCACACCCATCCGGGGGTTCTTCTTGCCGCTGCGGCCCAAAAGGGTGATCCGGAAATACTGGGTCCTGCTCCGGGTCCAGGCCCGATTGGGGCAGGCATGGGCGCAGACTCCGCAGCCGATGCATTTTTCCACGTTCCGCACCGGGCGGAATTTGTCCATGTGCAGGGCTTCCACGGAAAGCTGTTTGCATTTCTTCACACAGGCGCCGCAGCTGATGCACCGGGAGGGATCGAACTGGGGCTCGGTCATGCCGATGATCCCGAAATCGTGCATCCGCACTTTGCAGCAGTCGTTGGGGCAGCCGGTAAGGGCCACCTTCACATGGAGGTCGTTGGGGAAGATGGCCTTTTCGATCCGTTTGGCCAGGGCGGTGGTGTCGTAGTTCCCGAAGGGGCACACCCGGTTCCCCACACAGGCCATGATGTTCCGGGTCCCGGAAGCGGGATAGCCGGTGCCGGGGGCTTCCTGGTTGATGTCCAGTTCCTCGATGATGGGCTGGAGAGCCTTGTTCACTTCGGGAACCTTTTCAAAGGGGATCCCCAGGATCTCGAAGCCCTGGCGGATGGTCAGATGGACCTGGCCGTTGCCGTAGGTTTCCGCGATTTCCTGGATCTTCCCCAGTACATCGGCGGTGAGATGGCCGCCGGGCACCCGCACCCGGGAAGAGGTGATGCCCCGGTGCTTGGTCACCCGGTAGGCGTTCTTTTTCAGTTTTCCACAATCCATATCCAGCATGGGACGCCTCCTAGTCAATGAAGGACCGGACCTGGGTGTATTTGAACACCGGTCCATCCTGGCACACGTAGATTTCGCCGATCCGGCAGTGGCCGCATTTGCCCACGCCGCAGCACATTTTCCGGGATTCAGAGACCCAGATCTTTTCTTCGTCGAAGCCCAGGCCCAGCAGGGTCTTGATGGAGAATTTGATCATCATGGGAGGACCCACCACCACGGCAATGGCGTTGTCCGGATCCTGGAGGTTCATTTCCGGGATGTACTGGGTCACCAGGCCCACATGGCCGTCATAGTCCGGGTCGTCGTCCGCCTTGTCCACGGTGTAGATCAGGTTCATGCCGCTTTGTTTCCACCGTTTCAGGTCTTCCCGGAACAGGATGTCGTGGGGGGATTTGAAGCCCACGATCACCGTCAGCCGTTCGCATTCGTCCATATGGTCCGCAAAGTAGTCGATGACCCCGTGGATGGGGGACAGGCCGGACCCACCAGCCACCAGGATGATCTCCTTGCCTTTGAACATGTTCACGTCGAACCCGTTGCCGTAGGGGCCCCGGAGGAAGAAATGGTCCCCCACGTAGTTTTCGAAGATTTCGTTGGTGAGGCTGCCCACTTTCCGGATGGTGAAATCCAGGGAATGGTCGGTGATGCCGCTGACGGAAATGGGAGCCTCCCCGTATTTGGGGATGGAGATCTCAAAGAACTGGCCCGGTTTTACCGGATGTTCCTTGCCCCGGTCATAGGCCATCCGGAAGGTGTATTCCAGGTCCGCATGCTTGATCACTTCCAGGATCTCGGAGCGGAAGGGCAGGTAGGTGTTATCTTTCATCTTTCGTGACCTCCTTCATGCCGTCCGCCAGTTTGTCGATGCAGCGGACAAAGGAAATGTATTCCGGGCAGATGGCATCGCACCGGCCGCAGCCCACGCACATCTGGTATCCGGCCCGTTTCTTGAAGTCCAGGACCTTGTGGAGCACCTTGAAGCGCATCCGTTCCCCGCCCTTCTGGCGGAACTTCAGGCCCCCGGCCACGTCGGTGTAGCCGTCGATCATGCAGGAAGCCTGGACCCGGCGCCGTTCCCCGGCTTTGCCGTTTTCCGTGTAGAAAAGATCCTGCATGGACCAGCAGGTGCAGGTGGGGCACACCAGGGTGCACCGGCCGCATTTGATGCACCGTTTGTCGTATTCGTCCCAGATGGTACTCTGGGCCACGGCACTGGTTAGGTTCTCCGGCACCGTGACGGTGAAGTCGTTGGCTTCCACGGCGTCAGGGACCACATCCCCGCAGGAGGTGCCGGCCTTTTCCAGGGCGGCGGCCAGGAAGCTGTCGGCGGCGTCAGCCTGGTAGCCCTCTTCCCGGCGGTTCAGGGCTGCGTCCCAGCCGGCGGTACGGTTGGTGCCCATGCTGACGCAAAAACAGCCCTCAAAGGAATGGTCACAACCCATGAGGACGAATTTGATCTTGTCCCGGCGGGACCGGTAGTAGGAATCTTCCGGTCCGTTCTGGAGGAAGATGTAGTCGAACCGCTGTACCGCAGCCAGGTCACAGCTCCGGAGCAGGACGATCTTGCCCCGGTCCGGATCCTTGGCTTCCGTGACCGTTTCTTCCGTAAAGTACAGCAGGGTCTGGCAGACCGGCAGCACCGCTTCCTTCCAGGAATAGTCGGACCGCTGGTCCCAGATCACTTCTTCCGGCGCGGTCACCGTCCCGTAGCGGATCACATCCGTTTCAGAAAAGCGGCCGGTCCCTTCAAACCGTTTGGGAGCGTAGATGTCATACTCCCGGCTCCAGTCGGCGAATACCTGACGGAGGCCTTCTTGTGTCAGTTGATAACCCATGTTTTTCTCCTCTTGCAGCGCAGTTATAAGGGTCATGGGTCCGCCGCCCGTGCGGCAGACCCTTAGCGGGGACATTGTAACATACAGTCTGTACAGATGTCTGTTGTTTCTGCAACCATTGGAATCATTGAACGGGAAGAGGATTTTATGGTATACTTAACCGATTATAGAAGGATTGCCTATGGCAATCCGAGTCTCGGGCCTTACGTCTCGAGACTCGGGACCTGAGACTCGAGACCAAAGCAAAAGGAGTTCTTGCATGAGTGTTTTGGATGTTGCCCATCTTTCCCACAGCTATGGGGGACGGGAAATTTTCGACGATGTTTCTTTCCGCCTGGAAAAGGGGGAACATGTGGCTCTGGTGGGGGCCAACGGGGAGGGAAAATCCACCTTTATGTCCATCATCACCGGGAAACTGACCCCCGATGAGGGGAAGGTGACCTGGGCCCGGCGGACCAAAGTGGGCTACCTGGACCAGCATTCCGCCCTGGAGCCCGGGAAGACCATCCGGGAAACTCTCCGCACCGCCTTCCAGGAACTGGTGGAACAGGAACAGGAAATGCTGGCAGACTACGACAAAATGGAAAGCGCTTCCCCGGAAGAAATGGAACGGCTTATGGAGGAAGTGGGGGAAATCCAGGAACGGCTGGAAGCGGCGGACTACTACAACCTGGATGCCAAAATCGAAGAAGTGGCCGGAGGCCTGGGGCTCCGGGACATCGGCCTGGAACACAAGGTGGACGAACTGTCCGGGGGCCAGCGGACCAAGGTGCTGCTCACCAAGCTGCTGCTGGAGAACCCTGACATCCTGCTGCTGGACGAACCCACCAACTACCTGGATGCGGAGCACATCCAGTGGCTTACCCGGTATCTCCAGGACTACGAAAACGCCTTCATCCTGATTTCCCACGATGTACCTTTCCTCAATGCAGTGACCAACATCATCTGGCATGTGGACAACCTGAAGCTGGACCGGTATACCGGGAACTACGAGAAGTTCGAGGAGATGGCGGCCCTGAAGCGGCGCCAGGAAGAGGCGGCCTACGAACGGCAGCAGGCGGAGATCAAAAAGGAACAGGACTTCATCGCCCGGAACAAGGCCCGGGTGGCCACCCGGGGCATGGCCAACAGCCGGCAGAAGAAACTGGACAAAATGGAGCTCCTCACCAAACGGGCGGAAAAGCCCAAGCCTCATTTCCGGTTCCTGGAAGACCGGACCCCGTCCCGGTTCGTGCTTACTGCCAGCAATCTGGTGCTGGGGTATGATGTGCCTCTCACCAAACAGGTGGACCTGAAGCTGGAACGGGGCCAGAAAATCGCCATCCGGGGTACCAACGGCCTGGGAAAATCCACCCTGCTGAAGACCCTGCTGGGGATGATCCCGCCGGTGGCCGGCAGTGTGGAACAGGGAGATTTCGTGTCCGTAGGGTATTTCGAACAGGAAAGTGCCAAAGGGAACCAGAACACTGCCCTGGAGGAACTGTGGCAGGAATACCCGGGGATGACCAATTCGGAAGTCCGGGCTGCCCTGGCCGCCTGCGGCCTCACCAACGACCACATCACCACCAAAATGACGGCTCTTTCCGGGGGTGAAGCGGCCAAGGTGCGGCTGTGCAAGATCATGCAGCGGCCGGCCAACCTGCTGGTGCTGGACGAACCCACCAACCATCTGGATGTGGAAGCCAAGGAAGAGCTCCGGCGGGCCCTCCGGGAATACAAGGGAACCCTGCTCCTGGTGTCCCACGAACCGGAATTCTACGAAGACTGGGTGGACCAAGTGTGGAACATCGAGGGATGGTCCACGAAGATTGTGTGAATTGTCAATTGTCAATGGTCAATAGTCAATGGCCGAAGGAAGCCAGCACTGCTGGCCATGAATAAGGGGAGAAAAAATGGAAGACAGCAAAGCGAAAAACCTGACTTTGGATGAACTGTATCACAAGATGCTGAAACGGGCGGCGGAAGGGAAGAATGTGGAAGACATCGACAACGCCGATCCCAAGATGATCGAATGCCTGGCCCATCCGGAAGAAACCAGCCTGGTGTGGCGGGTGAAGCCCTGCACCTGTTCGGAAGACAAGCAGGCGGACTGTGTGAAGGTCTGCCAGTGGGATGCCATGCATCCCAGTGCTGACGGGGTCCAGATCGATCCGGACAAATGCGTGGGCTGCCAGGCCTGTGTGGATGCCTGCAAACTGGAATCCCTGAAGACCAAAAAGGACATCATCCCCGTGGTGGAAGAACTGAAGAAGGGAGATACCCCCATCTACGCCCTGGTGGCTCCCGCCTTCTCCGGCCAGTTCGGCCCGGAAGTCACCGCCGGCAAACTGCGGACGGCCCTGAAGCTGCTGGGCTTTTCCGGGATGCTGGAAGTGGCGGTGTTCGCCGATATCCTGACCCTGAAGGAAGCCCTGGAGTTCGACAAGAACGTCAATAAAGAAGGGGACTTCCAGCTCACCAGCTGTTGCTGCCCCATGTGGATCGCCATGATCCGCCGGCTGTACCACCAGCTGATGCCCAATGTGCCCGGTTCCGTATCTCCCATGATCGCCGGGGGCCGGACGGTGAAGGTGCTCCATCCGGAAGCGAAGACCGTGTTCATCGGGCCCTGCATGGCCAAGAAGGCGGAAATGAAGGAACCGGATCTGAAGGGAGCCATCGACTATGTGCTCACCTATGAAGAGCTCCGGGATCTGTTCTCCACCACCCAGCTGGATCTGACTTCCCTGGAAGAAGACAATGTGCCTCACGCCTCCAAGGCGGGGATCCGCTACGCTTACGCCGGCGGGGTGGCGGCAGCTGTGGACGCCACCGTGAAGAAGCTGAACCCTCACCGGAAGATCGAAATGAAGATCCGCCGGGCGGACAGTGTGCCTGAATGCCGGGCCATGATCGACAGCATCCTGAAGGGGAACCACGAAGGGAACTTCTTTGAAGGCATGGGCTGCAAAGGCGGCTGCGTAGGCGGCCCCAAAGCCCTGGTGAACCGGGAGGAAGGCAAGAAGAACGTACAGGCCTACAGTGATGAGTCCCAGTACAAGACTCCTGCGGAAAACCCCTACGTAATCGAGCTGCTGAAAAAGCTGGGCTTTGCCACGGTGGAAGAGTTCCTGGCCAAGAGCGATCTGTACGACCGGAAGTTTGACTGATCAAAAGGAGCTGTGAAAAAATGATTTCTCATTTTTTCACAGCTCCTTTTCCTTTTTCTCCTTCCCAAGCCCCGGCACCGTATCCACATTGGGTCCGTGGACCGTGTGGCCGGCGCCGGCAGGGGCATGGGGTGCGTCCGCCAGGCTTGGCTGGGGATGGGGACCGTGGTAGGACAGGTTGTTTTCCAGGATCCCGTCCGGATTGGTGGCCACATGGGGCTGGACATAGGTGGTGCCTCCCCCGGGGGTGGAACGGATATAGCCGTTTACGTGGTGGACGGGAACCGGGGGATCGCCTGTGGGAGCGTATCCGTCCCCAGTGCCGTGGAAACCGTCCGTTCCGTGGAACCCGTCTGGAGCCATATGGCCTCCATGGCCGGCGTCGGTAAAGGCGGCTCCGTCGAAGGCCCCTAAAATCTTCAGGAACGGCAGCAGGAAGGAAATCACCACCAGGGGCAGGCCGAACAGCACCGTAAGAGCGTTGCGGCTTTCATACCCTTTCCGGTAGGCCATCCAGAGAAACAGATGGACCAGGAGCACCGGCAGCCCGGCGGCCAGGAGAATGGCCAGGTAGGCCAAAAAGTGCCGGAGCTGCCAGGACAGGGCAAACAGGTGGTTCAGGGTCACCAGCTTGTAGCAGGCTTCCACCAGTTTCCAGCCCAGGTGCATGTGATCGGCGAAGAGATAATAGTACACCAGGTACACCAGGAAGCCGCTGGCCAACAGCTGGGCGTTCTGGATCACGTACCGGATCCGGAGGATGAAGAACACGATGCCGATGATGAGAAAGATAATGGCCGCCGGTGGAAATATCCGGGACAGGAACAGCATGGCTCCCGCAAAGGCCAGCATGGTCCAAAGCATGGAGGCGGTTTCCACCAAAAGGAAAAGCCCCCAGCCTGCCATGGCGGCGGTCATATGCCCCCGGCCTGCCCAGCCCAACGTGTAATATCCCAGTCCCCACAGTGCCAGCATACTCCCCCAGTGCCAGGGGCTCCGTATCTGGCTCCGTACCCATTCTGCCCTTGTCATTTCAACAGCTCCCTTTGAAAAAGTCTGTCCCCATGGTAGCACGGGGAGGAGGGGAAAACAAGATGAAATTGACAACGGGGTGGGGGTATGTTAAAATTTTTACGGTTTGAAGATTCGTTCATGGATTTTCAGAAATTTCACGGACCACTGGACAGGGGTCCTGCCCTTTCGGGGCAGCTGTCCGGTCAAGGCCATACGGACAGCCGGGTCCACTGCCGAACTGGCGGCAACTGGTTTGCAGCCTTATTGATTGAACTTTTGGGTTCAACTTTTATAAGTTGGTTACTTCATAACCGCAATGCGTCTGTGCGCAGACTTGTGAAACGGTCAATAAGAGTCGTTCGTAACGGGGGATCCCCTGATAGAAGCAAACCGAAATACCGGATGAGACCTTAAAACGCAAGCTGCAAGGGGGCAGCTTGCGTTTTTTTGTACAGAAGTAAAAAATGAACTGGGGAGGGAAAAAGCTTGGAAAAGCAATATCGGTTGAAACAGGATCGGGCGCCCATCTACGAAGCTCTGGAAAAGTTCCGGAAAATGCGGGTGGTGCCCTTTGACGTACCCGGCCACAAACGGGGCCGGGGCAACCCGGAACTGACGGAGTTCCTGGGCGAAAAATGTGTGGGGGTGGATGTGAACAGCATGAAGCCCCTGGACAACCTGTGCCATCCGGTGTCGGTGATCCGGGAGGCGGAACAGCTGGCCGCTGACGCCTTCGGAGCCAGCCAGGCCTTCCTGATGGTGGGGGGCACCACCAGTGCCGTCCAGTCCATGATCCTGTCCGCCTGCAAACGGGGCGACAAGATCATTCTGCCCCGGAACGTCCACAAAAGCATGATCAACGCCCTGGTGCTCTGCGGAGCCATTCCTGTATACGTGAACCCGGACGTGGACAAGCGGCTGGGGATCAGCCTGGGGATGAAGCGGGATGCAGTGGCCAAGGCCATCCGGGAGAACCCGGACGCGGTGGCTGTGGTGGTGAACAACCCCACTTATTACGGAGTGTGCAGTGACCTCCGGGCCATTGTAAAGATGGCCCACGATGCCGGGATGCTGTGCCTGGCCGATGAAGCCCACGGCACCCATTTCTACTTCGGCAGCGGGCTGCCTGTTTCCGCCATGGCCGCCGGGGCCGACATGGCCGCCATTTCCATGCACAAAAGCGGGGGCAGCCTGACCCAGTCCAGCTTCCTGCTCACCGGTCCCAAGGTCCACGCCGGCTATGTGCGCCAGATCATCAACCTGACCCAGACCACCTCCGGCAGCTACCTGCTCATGTCCAGCCTGGACATCAGCCGCCGGCGGCTGGCTCTCCACGGACGGGAAATCTTCCACAAAGTGGTGGACATGGCGGAATACGCCCGGCAGGAAATCAACAACATCGGAGGCTACTATGCCTTTGGCCGGGAACTGATGAACGGAGATTCCGTGTTCGACTTCGACAACACCAAACTGAGCATCCACACCCTGGATATCGGTCTGGCCGGCATCGAAGTGTACGACATCCTCCGGGATGATTATGACATCCAGATCGAATTCGGGGATATCGGCAACATCCTGGCCTACCTGTCCATGGGGGACCGGATCCAGGATCTGGAACGGCTGGTCAGCGCCCTGGCGGAAATCCGCCGCCGGTATCAGAAGGATCCCACCGGCATGCTCACCCAGGAATATGTGGAACCGGTGGTGGTCACCAGTCCCCAGGAAGCTTTCTATGCCGAGAAGGTGAGCCTGCCTCTGGAGCAGTGTGAGGGCCGGGTGTGCAGCGAATTCGTCATGTGCTATCCTCCGGGGATCCCGCTTCTGGCCCCTGGGGAAAAAATCACCAAAACCGTGCTGGAACATATCCGGTACGCCAAAGAAAAGGGCTGCAGCATGACCGGTTCGGAAGATCCGGAACTGCTCCACCTGAATGTATTAGCATAAGAGGGGGATACAACCAATGGAAATGTGGTTCAGTGAATTCCATACCCCGGATGTAAAACACAGCCTCCGGGTCAACCGTCACCTGTTCTCCAAACAGAGCGACTTCCAGCGGATCGATATTTTCGAGACGCCGGAATTCGGCCGGGTGCTCACCCTGGACGGGAACGTGATGCTGACGGAACGGGATGAATTCATCTACGACGAAATGATGACCCATGTGCCCATGGCCGTCCACAAGGGCATCAAGGACATCCTGGTAATCGGCGCCGGGGACGGGGGCGTGGTCCGGGAACTGACCCGGTACGACCGGGTGGAGAAAATCGACCTGGTGGAAATGGATCCCATGGTGGTGGAAGCCTGCCGGAACTATCTGCCCGGGAACGCCTGCCGGATGGACGACCGTCGGGTGCACATCTACTTTGAAAACGCCCTGAAATTCATCCGCCACCGGGAAAATTCCTACGACCTGATCATTGTGGATTCCGTGGATCCTTTCGGTCCCTCCGAAGGGTTCTTCACCCGGGAATTCTACGGCAGCTGCTACAATGCCCTCCGGGAAGACGGGATCATGGTGAACCAGCAGGGGAGCCCCTTCTACAAGGAAGACGCCATTGCCATGCAGCGGAGCCACCAGCGGATCGTCAGCACCTTCCCCATCAGCAAGGTATACCAGGCCCACATCCCCACCTATGCGGCAGGGTACTGGACCTTCGGCTTTGCCAGCAAGAAGTACCATCCCATCAACGACCTGGACGCTCCCGCCTGGGAAGCCCTGAACATGCACACCCGGTACTACACCACCCGGCTCCATGTGGGAGCTTTCTGGCTGCCGGCTTTCCTGGAGGAAATGCTCAAAGAAGTGGAAACGGAAGAAGGCTGCAAAAATGCTGACAAATAATGTGGAAACCTTCCTGGCCTGCGACGCTCCTTACGAAAAGGCCAAAATCGTCCTGTTCGGAGCCCCCTTTGATTCCACCACCAGCTATCGGCCCGGCACCCGGTTCGGGTCTTCCGCTATCCGCCACGAAAGCTTCGGCCTGGAAACCTACAGTCCCTACCAGGACAAGGATCTGACGGACTATGCAGTGTTCGACAGCGGGGACCTGGAACTGTGCTTTGGCAGTTCGGAAATGGCCCTGAAGGACATTGAGGACCGGACTGCCACTATCCTCCAGGACGGGAAGCTGCCCTTTATGATCGGAGGCGAACACCTGGTGACCCTGGGCGCCTTCCGGGCAGTGCTGAAAAAGTACCCGGACCTCCAGATCGTCCACTTTGATGCCCACACGGACCTGCGGGATGACTACCTGGGGGCGAAACTGAGCCATGCCTGTGTGATCCGTCGGTGCCACGACCTGATCGGGGACGGGAAAATCCACCAGTTCTGCATCCGCAGCGGGGAACGGGAAGAATGGCAGTTCGCCCATGCCCACACGGACCTGCATCCCTTCAGTTTCGGAGGGCTGGAACAGCTGGTCCGGGATCTGGAAAAGAGCCAGGCTCCGGTGTATTTCACCATCGACCTGGACTGCCTGGATCCTTCCGTGTTCCCGGGCACCGGGACCCCGGAAGCCGGGGGCATCACCTTCATGCAGCTGCTGAACGCCCTGCGGCTGGTGGCCAGGACCAATGTGGTGGCTGCCGATGTGAACGAACTGGCCCCCATGCTGGATGCCAGCGGAGCCTCCACAGCCGTGGCCTGCAAAGTGGTCCGGGAACTGCTGCTGGCGCTGTTGTAAAGGTATGCTGCAAAAGCAGCATACCAGCTGTAGAGCCGCACAGCGGCTCAAGTCTGAAGTCTGGAGTCTGGAGCCGAAGGATAAATTTGCAGGCAAATTTATGAATGTGTAAATCGGATCCGGTTTTACAAATTACTGAGGACCCGGCCATAAAGACGGGTCCTATCCTGGGGCTTCAGACTTCCGACTCCAGACTTCCGACTCAGGTCTGCTGCTTGTGCAGCAGACCTCTTAGACACAATATTCCAAGGAGGAAAATATCATGAGCAGAGTCCTTGTTATCGGCTGCGGCGGAGTTGCTTCTGTAGCCATCCAGAAATGCTGTCAGGTCAGCGATGTGTTCACCGAGCTGTGCATTGCCAGCCGGACCAAATCCAAATGCGATGCCCTGGCGGAAAAACTGAAAGGGAAGACCGCCACCAAAGTCACCACCGCCCAGGTGGATGCGGACCATGTGGACCAGGTGATCGCCCTGATCAAAAGCTACCAGCCGGACCTGGTGATGAACATTGCCCTGCCTTATCAGGATCTGACCATTATGGATGCCTGCCTGGCCTGCGGGGTGAACTATATGGACACCGCCAACTACGAACCGGAAGACACGGACGATCCCAAATGGCGGGCCATCTACGAAAAACGCTGCAAGGAAGAAGGATTCTCCGCCTACTTCGACTACAGCTGGCAGTGGGCCTACAAAGAAAAATTCGAAAAGGCCGGCCTTACCGCCCTGCTGGGCTGCGGCTTCGATCCGGGGGTGACCCAGGCTTACTGCGCCTATGCCCAGAAGCATGAATTCGATACCATCGACACCATCGACATCCTGGACTGCAACGGCGGG
Organism: Acidaminococcus sp. HCP3S3_G9_1; assembly: GCF_052122455.1. Classification (NCBI taxonomy): domain Bacteria; kingdom Bacillati; phylum Bacillota; class Negativicutes; order Acidaminococcales; family Acidaminococcaceae; genus Acidaminococcus; species Acidaminococcus sp. HCP3S3_G9_1. Next base: position 87,260 of record NZ_JBQKCH010000006.1, read on the forward strand.
GACCACGGGTACGCCTTTGCCACCAACTTCAACCCGGAAGTGAACCTGCGGGAAGTGTCCGCTCCCGGCAGCTACTGGGAAAACGGCCACTGGGTGGAAATCCCGGCCATGAGCATCAAACGGGAATACAACTTCGACCAGGTGGGAGAAAAGGACATGTACCTGCTCCACCACGAAGAAATCGAAAGCCTGGCCAAGAACATCCCCGGGGTGAAACGGATCCGGTTCTTCATGACCTTCGGCCAGAGCTATCTGGATCATATGCGCTGTCTGGAGGATGTGGGCATGCTGTCCACCACCCCCATCAACTTTGAAGGCCACGAAATCGTTCCCATCAAATTCCTCAAGGCCCTGCTGCCGGATCCGGCCAGCCTGGGTCCCCGGACCAAGGGCAAGACCAACATCGGCTGCATCTTCACCGGGAAGAAAGACGGGAAGGAAAAGACCTACTACATCTACAATGTGTGCGACCATCAGGCCTGCTACCGGGAAGTGGGCAGCCAGGCCATCAGCTACACCACCGGCGTGCCGGCCATGTGCGGCGCCCTGATGCTGCTTACTGGGAAATGGACCACTCCCGGGGTCCACACGGTGGAAGAATTCGATCCGGATCCCTTCCTGGATGCCCTGGACAAGCACGGCCTGCCCCGGAGCGAATCCCATGATCCGGCCCTGGTGAAATAATGGACTGGAACAAGGTGCGGGAAGAGCGGCCCGCCTTTGCAGGGCTCCGGGGGAAGACTCCGGAAGCCGCCTTCGGAGGGCTGACCACTCCCTGTTACATCCTGGACAAGGCAGCCCTCCGCCGGAACGGGGAGATCCTGAAAGGGGTCCAGGACCGGACCGGCTGCCGGATCCTCCTGGCCCAGAAGGCTTTTTCCAACTACGACCTGTACCCGGTGCTGGAGCCCTACCTGGCCGGCACCGAAGCCAGCGGCCTTTATGAGGCCAAACTGGGCCGGGAAGCCATGCCCGGGAAGGAAGTCCATGTGTTCTGCGGGGCCTACCGGGAAGACCAGATGGAAGAAGTGTGCCAGGTGGCGGACCATATTGTGTTCAATTCCCCCCGGCAGCTGAAGACCTGGGGCCCCATGGCCAAAAAGGCCGGGAAAAGCGTGGGGCTCCGGATCAACCCGGAATGTTCTACCCAGGAAGGCCATGCCATCTATGATCCCTGTGCCCCCGGCAGCCGGATGGGCACCACCCGGGCCCAGTGGGATGCTTGGATGACCCCGGATCTGGTGGAGCTTCTGGACGGGATCCACTTCCACACTCTGTGCGAACAGGATGCCCAGGACCTGAAAAAGACCCTGGATGCTGTGGAAGAAAAGTTCGGGGATGTGCTGCCCCACATGAAATGGGTGAACATGGGGGGCGGCCACCACATCACCCGGCCAGGGTACCATATTCCCCTGCTGGAGGAATGCATCCGCAGGGCCCAGAAGGCCTGGGACGTTACCGTGTACCTGGAACCGGGAGAAGCCTGTGCCCTGAACGCCGGGTACCTGGCCACCCGGGTGCTGGATGTGGTGGAAAACGGAGAGGTGAAGATCGCCATATTGGACACCAGCGCCGCCTGCCATATGCCGGATGTGCTGGAAATGCCTTACCGGCCGCCCCTTTACGGAGCCGGGGAACCGGGAGAGCGGCCTGTGACCTGGCGGCTGGGCAGCGGTACCTGCCTGGCCGGGGACGTGGCCGGAGACTACAGCTTCGACGGGGAACTGGAAGTGGGGGACCTGCTGCTCTTCGGAGACATGGCCATTTACACCACCTGCAAGAACAACACCTTCAACGGCATGCCCCTGCCGGATATCGACGTGCTGGAAGAGGACGGGACGGTGAAGGTGCTGAAACGGTTCGGCTATGAAGATTTCAAGATGAGGTTGGGAAGGTAAAGGGCGGCGCCCTTTGCCTGTCAATTGACGAGAGTGTTGCAAAAGCGACACTCTCTTTTTTTACAATTCTTTACAAAACCCTGCTCTTACTTTTTACATGGCTCTGGTATCTTATAGCCATAGACAAAAGCAATACTACTGTCATCATGGATTTTCTGTAAGGGAGCGATGAAGATGATCTTGAAAAACAAATGGAAAAAACTGGCTGTGACAGTCCTGGCTGGGATGATGGTCATGGGCGCTTTGGGGTGCGGCGGCCAGAAGGCTGCTGACACCAAGAAGCCGGCTGCGGTCAGCGGAAACATCACCGGGTCCGGTTCTTCCGCCCTGCTGCCTCTGGTCAAGGATGCTGCCGAAAGCTTCAAGAAGCAGCATAAGGAAGTGAGCATCAGCCTGAACGCCGGCGGTTCCGGCATGGGCCTGAAACAGGTGTCCGACGGGTCCGTGGATATGGGGAACTCCGACGTACCGGCGGCTTCCAAACTGCCCAAAGACAAGGCTGACAAACTGGAAGACCACAAGATCTGCGTTATGACTGTGGCCACCATCGTGAACAAGGATGTGGCTGAAAAAGTCAAGAGCCTGACCAAACAGCAGCTTACCGACATCTTCACCGCCAAAGTCACCAACTGGAAAGAAGTGGGCGGCCCGGATGAACCCATTACCCTGGTAACCCGGCCCAAGACCTCCGGTACCCGTGCCCTGTTCGCCAAATACGCCATGGGCGGTGCGGAAGAAGCTTCCAACAAATCTCTGGAAACCGATAACTCCGGCCTGCTGGTACAGAGCGTAGCCCAGAACAAAGGGGCCATCGGTTATGTGGCTCTGCCTTACCTGACCAAGAATGACACCGTAGCCACCATCTCCATCGACGGTGTGGCTCCCACCCTGGAAAACACCTACTCCGGCAAATACAATGTGTGGGGTTATGAACACATCTACACCAGCAAGAATCCGAAAGCTGCCGTCAAAGCCTTCCTGGATTACATCCTGTCCGCCGACTACGGCAAACGGATCGAAGAACTGGGTTATGGTGTGAGCAGCAAGATGCAGGTTAAAGATACCGCTCATGATTAATGAAAAAGGTTTACAAAAGCTGGTACAGGTTCACCGCAAAGAGTCCTTGTCACAGACTGTAATCACGGCCTGCGGCATTGCAGCGGCCCTGCTGCCTTTCCTGATGGCCGCTTTCCTTCTCGTGAAGGGAAGCGGCACCTTTTGGGATTTCGGCCACAGTATTACGGAATTCCTGTTTTCCGCCCAGTGGAAACCCAGTGATACCATGGAGGGCGGCGGCCAGGTAGGGGCGGCCATGTTCATCAGCGGCTCCCTGGTCACCTGCTTCCTGTCCCTGGTATTTGCCCTGCCGGTGAGCCTGGCAGCGGCCATCTACATGTCGGAAATGGCATCTCCGGCGGTACAGCGGCTGATCCGCCCAGTGGTGGAAATGTTCACCGGGATCCCTTCTGTTATTTACGGCTGGGTGGGCCTTACCGTACTGGTGCCCTTCCTCCGGAAAATCTTCCCCATGCCCTTCGGGTTCTCGGTACTGGCCGCGTCCCTGGTGCTGGCGGTGATGATCTTCCCGGTGATCACCACCATGGCCGCTGACGCCATGCTGGCGGTACCCAAGAGCTGGCGGGATGCTTCCTACGGTCTGGGAGCCACCCGGTGGGAAACCATCCGGAACGTGATCCTCCCGGCTGCCCAGCGGGGCATCTTCACCGGCGTGGTGCTGGGCCTGGCCCGTGCCCTGGGGGAAGCCCTGGCCGTGGCCATGGTCATCGGCCAGATGAAACGGTTCCCCACGTCCCTGTTCCTGCCGGCGTCCACCATGACCACGGTGATCGCCAACGACATGGGAGGTGCCATGGAAGGCGGGGAATACAGTGCAGCCCTGTGGACGTTGGGTCTGCTGCTGTTTGTGATTTCGTTCATCCTGATCTTTATCATCCATACCTTTGGTAAAGATCCCCTGAAACTGAAAGAGGAGGACTGACCATGGGAGACATTGCCAAGAAAAAGACCATGGACCGGTTCATGAGCCTGCTGTTCACCGCCGGCGCAGCCGGGTCCGCAGTCCTGCTCTTCGCCTTTATCCTGGATGTGGTGGGACAGGGCCTGGGAGCCCTCAGCACGGATATCCTGCTGAGCCTCCGGGACATGTTCTTCAACACCCTGTACCTGGTGTTCCTGGCCCTGGTGATCAGTGCCCTGTGGGGCATTCCCGCCGGGATCTACCTGGCGGAATACGCCCAGGACGGGAAACTGACCAACTGGGTGCGGATGGCGGTGGAGACCCTGTCTTCCCTGCCTTCCATCGTAGTCGGCTTGTTCGGCTACCTGGTGTTCATCGTCATGACCGGTTCCCAGTGGAACCTGATGGCCGGCGCCCTGTCCGTTTCCATCCTGACCCTGCCCCTTATGGTGTCGGTGACGGAAAACGCCCTGAAGGACCTGCCCCCTGAATACACCCTGGGCAGCCTGGGACTGGGGGCTTCCAAATGGCAGACCATCTGGAACGTGCTGCTGCCGGCCTGCCTGCCCCGGATCATGACCGGCCTGATCCTGGCAGCGGGCCGTGGCTTCGGGGAAGCCGCCGCTTTGATGTTCACCGCCGGGATGTCCACGGACATCGATTGGGGCAACTGGGACTTCAGCTCCACCACCTGCCCTTTGAACCCCTTCCGTCCCGGGGAAACCCTGGCCCTCCATGTGTGGGTCATGCGGACAGAAGCCCTGAGCCCGGATGCGGGGAAGATCGCCGGGGTCACTTCCGCCATCCTGATGCTGGTGGTGGTGCTGTTCAACGTACTGGCCCGGTACATCAGCTGGAGACTGGAAAAGAAGATGGAGGGAACTGCCGATGAGTGAGCAAGGAAACGGACCTGTTTCTCCGGAAACACTGGTCTTCGATATCCAGCACCTGAACCTGTTCTACGGGAAGCACCAGGCCCTGAAGGATATCAATATGAATGTGAAGCGCAATGAAATCACCGCCCTGATCGGGCCTTCCGGGTGCGGCAAAAGTACCCTGCTGAAGACCCTGAACCGGATGAACGACTGGGTATCCGGCTGCCGGGTGGAAGGGAAGATCCTGTTCGAAGGAAAGGATATTTTCAAGGAAGTGGATCCTCTGGCCCTCCGGTACCGGGTGGGCATGGTGTTCCAGCAGCCTTCTCCTTTCCCCAAGAGCATTTTTGACAACGTGGCCTACGGTCCCCGTGTCCAGGGCATCACCAACAAGGCCCAGCTGACGGAGATCGTGGAAAAGAGCCTGCGCCAGGCGGCCATCTGGGATGAACTGAAGGACCGTCTGGACAAAAGCGCCCTGGGCCTGTCCGGCGGACAGCAGCAGCGGCTGTGCATCGCCCGTACCCTGGCTGCCCAGCCTTCGGTGATCCTTATGGACGAACCCACCTCCGCCCTGGACCCCATTTCCACCCAGAAAATCGAAGACCTGGCCCTGGAACTGAAAAAGGATTACACCATCGTCATCGTTACCCACAACATGCAGCAGGCCAGCCGTATTTCCGACAAGACCGCCTTCTTCTACCTGGGAGAACTGGTGGAAATGAACGATACGGAAACCCTGTTCACCAATCCTTCCGAACCTCGGACGGAATCTTACATCACCGGCCGGTTCGGCTGAGAGAGGAGCCATTATGAGAGATGCCTATGTAAAGACCCTGGTGGAAATCCAGGACGATGTGCGGGTGCTGATCACCAGCCTGGAAAAGACCCTGGAAGAGACCAAGACGGCCCTGTTCAGCCAGGACCTGGACAAAGCCCGGATGGTCCGGGACGGGGACGACAAGTTCGACGAACAGATCCGGGGAATCATGCGGAAAGACCTGACCGTCCAGGTGCTCCAGTCTCCGGTGGCTTCCGACTGGCGGAGCCTGATGGGGACCTTCCGGGTGCTCAGCGAACTGGAACGGATTGCGGACCACTGCTCTGACATGGCCCTGTACATTGCCCGGATCCTGGAGCGGAATCCGGTGGTGAAGCCTCCTGAAGGGTTCAAAGAGATGTACGAGGACATGCAGTCCCTTTTGGAAGAAAGCTTCCGGTGCTACCTGGAAGGGGACGACGAAAAGGCCCGGTACATCGGGGACAAGGACGACATCGTGGATGCGGATTTCGAACGGCTGCTGCCCAGACTCACCGACGAGATCAAGAAAAATCCTGATGACGTGGCCTCCTACGTGGACTACGTGCTGCTCCTGAAATACATGGAACGGACCGCCGACCACGGCACCAACATCGGCAACTGGGTGCTGTACATGAAGAAGAACCTCCTGAAGGGGGACAATGGATTTACCATGGACTGAGGAAAAAGGGGAGTGTGGAACGTGGAAAAACGCACGTTCCACACTCCCTTTTTATCAGCTGTCAATAGTCAGCGGTCAGCGGCCGGTGGTAGGCCTCTACCTGCCTTCCTTTCGGCTGGAGGAGGGGGAAGCCTGGGGGGTGGAAGGCCCTTGTGGCAGGGCTTCCTGGCCCCGCTGCTCCTTGTGGGAGACGGCACCCTGGGCGGGCTGGTCCCCCTGTGGCTGCTGCGGAAGAAGGATATTGCCCCGTATCTCTAAGGGGCTATGGTATAATGAGAACCATACGGACGGAAGAAATCGAAAGAAAGCAGGAAAAACCATGACTTTACAACAATTGCGCTATATTGTGGCCATTGCCGAAGCCGGAACCTTCAGCGGAGCGGCCAAAACCCTGTTCATCACCCAGCCCAGTCTCACCAAGATGGTACGGGAACTGGAACGGGAAATGGGCATCCAGATCTTTGAACGGACCAACAAGGGAGTCCACCTGTCCCGGGACGGGGAAATCTTCCTGGGCTATGCCCGGCAGGTGCTGGAACAGGCAGATCTCCTGGAATCCCGGTACAAGAAACAGGCCGGGGGCAAGCAGGAATTCACCGTGTCCACCCAGCACTATTCCTTTGCGGTGAACGCCTTTGTGGATCTGATCAAACAGTACGGGGGCGATACCTACGATTTCAGCCTCCAGGAGACCCAGACCTACACCATCATCGACGATGTGGCCCACATGCGCAGTGAAATCGGCATCCTGTACTACAATGCTTTCAACAAAGCCGTCCTCCAGAAAATCTTCAAGGCCAACGACCTGGTGTTCCGGGAACTGTTCGTGGCCCGGCCCCATGTGTTCCTCAACGCTTCCCATCCCCTGGCGGGACGGGACAGCGTTTCCATGGAAGAACTGGCTCCCTATCCCTACCTGTCCTACATCCAGGGAGACCACAACGCCTTCTATTTCTCGGAAGAGATCTTCAGCACCCTGGTCCGCAGCAAGAACATCCGGGTCACCGACCGGGCCACTTTGTTCAACCTGCTCATCGGTCTCAATGGATACACCGTGTGCAGCGGGGTCATCGACCAGAAGCTGAACGGAGCCAGCATCATCGCCGTGCCCCTCCAGAAAGAAGGGGATATGCACATCGGCCTCCTGACCCATAAACAGACCCATCTCAGCCGCCTGGGCAAGGCCTATGTGGAGGCCCTGGAGCGGTATATCGCCGGGCAGGTGGGGGAGGAGACAGTGAAGAGTGCAGAGGGAAGAGGAGGACGGCGAACCCTGAGAAACCATTGCGGGTCCGCAGGGGCTCCACGCCGGGAGGCCCGCACCAGGCAACAGCCGGATCTGCACGGATCCGTAGGGGCCTCACGCCGGGAGGCCCGCCTCATCATAGCCAATATGTAAAGATATATTGAAAAATAATCCATACATCAATATGGATACATGTAACAAAATACATGGATTTTGCCATATTATCAGTTTTATTGTATAATACCTTTTATAGAACTATAAGAGAAACCAATACTCCTTATGAGGAAAATAAAAGGGAGACACAGCACAAGGTGGGAGACGCAATGGAACTGAAAGAACAGCGGTATGTGTGTACGCTGGCGGAATACGGAAACCTGACCCGGGCGGCGGACCGACTGTATATTTCCCAGCCGGCTCTGAGCATCTACATCAGCAATCTGGAAAAACATCTGGGGACCCCTCTTTTCGACCGGGAAGGCAAAAAATTCGAACTGACCAAAGCCGGGGAACGGTATGTCCTTCATGCCCGGAAAATCCTGGAAGAATCCAACCAGTTCAATGAAGAACTGAACATGATACTCAGTGACGAAGTGGGACGGCTTCGGCTGGGGATTTCCCTGCTCCGGGGCCCCTGGCTGCTGCCCCGGGTACTGAAGGCCTTCGGAGAAAAATGGCCCCATGTGGAACTGACCCTGCGTCAGGGGAACATCATGTTCCTGAATGAACTGCTGAACAACCATGAACTGGACATGATCATCGTCAACGGAGAAAACTGGGACCGGACCATGGAGTTCCGGGAACTGTTCGAGGAGGAATTCCTGGTGGCTGTGCCCCAGGGCCATCCTCTCAACAGCCAGGCGGTGTTCCGGGAAGGCCATCCCTACGGGATCCTGGAGCCGGAAGCCCTGAACGGCCAGGTGCTTCTGTCCACCACCCAGGAACAATCTTCCCGGGACCTCCAGGACAGGATTTTCCGGAAGTACCAGATCCATCCCAGCCAGATCTATACCATCCGGAGCATCGAACTGATCCTCCAGATGGTGGCGGAAGGGTTCGGTATCACCCTGGTCCGGGAAGCCTATACAAAAACCTTCCGGTATTCCAAACCGGTGAACCTGTACCAGCTGGATGTGCCGGAACACCGGCGGAAGGTGGTGGCCGCCTTCCACCGCCGGGAAAAAGTGCCCCGGTACATGGAGGACATGATGGAAATGCTGAAAAAGAGAGGGCTGGAAATCATGGCCGGAAGACTGTAACGGAAAAGAACCTTTTTAGTTTTTAAATATGACTCTTAATAAAAATATATTTCGAAAAAATCCATTTTACTGCTATCCTTTAGTTGGGTAAAGGGGGCAGTGAAATGGATTTTTTTGCATTTCAGATGAGGACGAATGTCTAGTCATGTGAACCTGGAACAGGAAAAGAGATGGTCAGTAGATGGCACGGAACCAGACATGGATATTTACATAATTATTAAATAAAAAGTATAAAAACTAAATGAAATGTATCAAAAACCATGGTATAATTTGAAATGTTTTTATGCAAGAAATACTTGTTCTTAATTTAGAAACAACTTTATGCATGCAGGTATCTTTGCCAGGAGAAATCCTTTTAGCAGGAAGTAAGGAAGGGGAAAACATGGACAATCAGACGAGAAGAGAAAAACTGTATGAAATGCTGGAAACTGCGGAAGCACCATTGACCGGGGTGGCCCTGTCCAAAGCCCTGAACGTGACCCGGCAGATCATTGTGGGAGACGTGGCCTTGCTCCGGAGCAGCGGGAAAAAAATCATTTCCACCGCCCGGGGATACCAGCTGGCATGGGAGGTCCCGGAAAAAGGCTTTCACCAAGAACTGCCCTGCCAGAGCCAAAGTATGGATGAAGCAGAACTGGAAGCGGAACTGAATGTGGTAGTAGACAATGGGGGCATCGTCCATGGCCTGGTCCTGTCCCATGAGGTCTACGGGGTGATCCGGGTGTCCATGAAACTGTACAGCCGGCGGGATGTGCGGCAGTATATGGACCGGATTAGAGAGGAAAAGGGGCCCCTGATTGTGGCACTGACCCAGGGACGGCACGTACTCCAGGTGGAAACCCGGAATGACGAGGACATGGATGCTCTGGAAGAGGGCTTAAAAGAGATGGGTGTACTGGCATAGGAAACGCGGGACTGTTGCGCAGGCAATGGTCCTGCTTTTTTATATAAAAAATCAAATAATTCCATTTATTATCTTTATGCTTATTGATTCAGCTGCAGACCGACCTGCAACAACTGTTTTTTCGGCACAAGACAAATCTGGGATAAATCATTATAAAGAAATATTACTGTAAGGACAAATTATATGTAATTTTCAAAATAACTGTCTGCTGATAGCATGAAAATGAAGATTGAACTTTTTCTCAGGACATTTGGGATATTTTGCACTTGTCTGATGATAATTTTTATCATTGGATAAATACTAGCAAGCAATTAATTTTTAGAACCGGAAGGGAAGGACAGATTGTATGAACAGAATCTACAAAGTTATCTGGAGTAAGGTTCGGAATGCCTATGTGGTGGTATCTGAATTGGCCAAAAGCCAGGGAAAGGACAAAAGTGAAAAAAATGGCTGTGCTGGCAGAAATGGTTTGAAAGCAGGCCTGCTGGCTTTCTGCATGGCAGGCGGCCTGATGGTGGGAGAAATCCAGCCTGTATGGGCAGCTTCCGTGGATGCCGGGACTACGTCTAATGGGGACGCCAATACTTTGGCAGTGGGGAGCGGATCTTCTGCTACTGGAAAGGGAGCCCTGGCCGTGGGCGGCGGCAGCCAGGCTTCTGGAGACACAGCAGTGGCTCTGGCCTGGGGAAGCCAGGCGCTGTCCGACTATGCCATAGCCATCGGTCATTCGGCCCATGTGGGGGGCAGTTATACGTACGCCCAGGATGGCAGTACCTCCGGTATCCGGGGGACGGCCCAGAATGCCATTGCCATTGGCAACACCGCTGTTGCCAATGGGAAGGACGATGTAGTCATCGGGGCCAACAATACAGCTGAGACGCCCACGGCTTCCTATGTGGAAACCAATAAAACCGGAGCTTATGCCCAGGGCGGCCGGGTCATTGTGGGCCATGACAACAGTATCAATGGGCGTTCCGGCAATTCCACCGCCATCGGATCCGCCAATACCATCAATGCGGTCCATGGAATTGCCCTCGGCCAGAATGTCCAGGTCGGGCAGAAATCTGGGGCTACAGGAACAAAAGCTGATAAGACGTCAGTGATGCTGGAGTATGAAAACAGCATGGGTATCGGTGTGAATGCCAAGTCGTTGTCCAGCAACTCCATTGCTTTGGGAAATGGGGCAGTCGCCGGAAATGAGCGGACCACCGATATCGATACGGATTGGAATGGCAAGGGTGCCATTGCCATTGGAGAAACAGCGCAGGCAACGGGATATTATGCCCTGGGCCTGGGGGCAGAGAGCCAATCTACAGGCGACAGAACGGTCGTATTGGGCCATGGAACTCAGGCTTCGGCGCAGTTGGCCACAGCTCTTGGTTCAGAAGCTACTGCCAGTGGGGCCCGCAGTACCGTTGTAGGGGAAGAAGCCAGCGCTACGGCTACCCGGGCCATTGCAGTAGGCGCCAAAGCAAAAGCAGCTGGGCGTTTTGCAGTAGCGATAGGCGAAGAAGCAGATGGCAGTGGTGAAAATGGAACGGCTGTGGGCCCGGAAGCCAAAGCACAGGGAAAAAACAGTGTGGCTGCCGGTTATCAGGCGGCGGCTCTTTCCGAAGGGGAAATTGCCATTGGCACCAGTGCCGGTAATGGCGATAACCGGAGCAATGTAAACAATGCCGTTTCCATCGGTACCAGTGCCCATTCCCGGGAAGCCGGCGGTGTGGCTTTGGGGAATGCAGCCCTGGCCAATCTGGGGAAATCCGTGGCTATTGGTGACAGTGCCAAGGCCAACAATGCGGACAGCATCGCCATCGGCAGCGGAGCTACAGCTAATGGCAGTGTCGGCAGCATAGCCCTTGGCAGTAACTCCTCTGTAGGCCGTGCTGCTGGTGCGGCGGGTGGTCCCCGCTGGAGTACTTCGGCAGCTATAGGCGGCCGCTGGTATACTTGGGCATCGGCCAAAAACTCTACGGAAAGCACAGGGGGCACCTGGACCAGTACCATCGACCCTAAGTCTACCGTATGGCAAAGCAATCTGGGCGCTGTTTCCATTGGTACCGACGGCCTGAGCGGCACCACCTACACCCGCCAGCTGACGGGCCTGGCCGCTGGTACCCAGGATACGGATGCGGTGAACGTGGCCCAGTGGAAAAACACCATGCTGGCCACCATCGGGGATGCCAAGGAAGACAGCAGCAATACCCGTTACGGCTCAGATGGTGTGGCCCGGAACGTAACCCGTCTGGTCGATGAATATCTGACTTTGACCGGTGCTGCTGACAACGGCACGACTCTGACCAAAGGCCAGCTGACCACCGATGCCAATATCGGTACCATTGTAGGCGACAATAAGATCACCTTCCGACTGGCCAAAGATCTGAAGAGCCTGGATTCCGTCACTGCTGGGAACACAAAGATGGAATCGGCTGGTATTACCATTACCAATAGCGATAGCAAGAAGAGCATTACATTGGACGGAACCAATGGCCGGGCTATTATCGGTGGCGTGACTGTTGGACATGTAAATGATGGGGATTTAGAGACTTCAACTCATACTGTAGTACCGGCGGGGAACTATGCGTACAATTTGACCAACACCACTTGGAATCCGTCTACTTATGTATCAGGTCGGGCTGCTACGGAAGATCAGCTGTACAGTTTGGGCACCCAAGTGGCCGGTGACATCAATACTATAAATCAAGTGCTTGGTGACGGCAGTTTTGGGCTTTCCGCAGATGATGATGCAAGTACATCTACAAATCTGGGCAGTACGATTAAGGTAAAGGGCGACGGCCAGAATATTGCGACCAAAGTAGATGGTACAGATCTCCAAATCGAACTGAACAAAGATCTGAACCTGGGAGCCAACGGTTCCGTGACCATGGGGAATACCCTGCTCAACGGGTCCGGACTGACACTCAGCGGTGCCGATGAAAACAGCAAGATCCAGATTTCCCAGGGGAATGTTTCCATGGGTGGGCAGCAGATCCACAACGTGGCCAATGGGACGGAAAATACAGATGCAGTAAATCTGTCCCAGCTGAACGAAGTGAAAAATATGGCTGGCAAGCAGACTGCCATTACCGTGGAAGGGGGAACGAAAGCTGGGACGGATACCTATACCGGAACCAATCTCCAGCTGAAATCCTCTACGGATTCCAATGGTCTGACCACCTACGACCTGAAACTCAATGATAACCTGAACATCGGCGGTGCCGGGAAAGACGGCGCTCCGGGCCAGGATGGCCATATGGGCATCAACGGGGCCGACGGGAACTCCGGCGTGGCCATCGACGGCAAAGACGGCATTTCCATCAAGGGAGAAAACGGCAAAGATGGCGTCACCATCAAAGGCATCGACGGGAAAGACGGCGTCGATGGTGCCGAAGGCCATATCGGTCTCAACGGGAAAGACGGCATTACGGATATCTGGACGACGGCAGGTACACCTGGCCTGAACGGCAAGGATGGGGAAACCATGACCCGGATTGTTTACAAAGATCCGAAGGGTGATACCCACGAAGCTGCCACCCTGGATGACGGCCTGAAATTCGGCGGCGACTTTGGCACGGCTTCTGCTGTGAAACTGAACAAGCAGGTCAACGTCAAGGGCAATGCCAAGAATGAAGCCGACCTCACGGATGGGAACATCGGTGTGGTATCCAGCCAGGACAGCGACAACGGTCAGCTGCTGGTGAAATTGAACAAGGATCTGAACCTGGGAGCCAACGGTTCCGTGACCATGGGGAATACCCTGCTCAACGGGTCTGGACTGACACTCAGCGGTGCCGATGAAAACAGCAAGATCCAGATTTCTCAGGGGAATGTTTCCATGGGTGGGCAGCAGATCCACAACGTGGCCAATGGGACGGCAAATACAGATGCAGTAAATCTGTCTCAGCTGAATGAAATCAAAAATGCCGGTGTCAACGGCGGCTTTGGGTTGGCTGCCGATGATGGGAACTCTGTGAAGAAAAACCTGGGAGAAACGGTCACTGTCAAAGGAGACGGAACCAACATCTCTACCAAAGTGGACAATGGTGCCATTCAAGTGGAATTGAATAAAGACATCCATCTGGGTATGGATGGCAGCGTAACAGCCGGCGAAACTACTATCAACAAAGATGGAGTGGATACCAACCAAGTCAAAGTCGGTGACATCACCATTACCAAAGACGGCATCAATGGTGGCCAGCAGCAGATCACCAACATGGGCAGCGGCATCCACGGGCAGGTCTACGACACCAGTACGGCCGGCCAGGAAAACTGGAACAATGCCGCCAGTGTTGGGGATGTGCATACCATCATCGGAGAAGAAGCCGGCAAAGTAGCAGACGCAGTGAAAGCCAAAAGCGGCAAGAACATCACCGTGGATGCCGACAACAAAGTGAACCTGAATGACGATATTACTCTGGGGGATGCTGATGATGCGTCCAAACAGGTGAAAATCGACGGGAACAAGGCCCAGATCATCCTGGGGGGCAAAACAGTCCTGGGGAATCAGAATGGCGGCGGAGCCAACCCGGATGCTGGCAGCTATCTGACCGGTCTGGACAACAAGAACTGGGATGCTTCCAATATCCAGTCCGGACGGGCCGCTACGGAAGACCAGCTGAAAGTGGTGGATGACAAAATCTCCGGCGGACGGAAGTTTACCGGGGACGACGGCCAGCAGCTGACCGTGGGCCTGGGCCAGGATCTGAGTCTCACCGGCGGTGCCCAGGCGGACAATCTGTCCGACGGGAACATCGGCGTGGTGAAGAACGGAGACAGCGGTCTGTCTGTGAAACTGGCCAAAGACCTTACCGGGCTTACCAGTGTCACCACCGGCAATACTACCATGACCAGCGACGGAATCACCATCAAGAGCAGTGACAGCAGCAAAGGCGGGGACATCAAGCTGGCCACAGGAGACATTTCCATGGGCGGAAGCCAGATCCACGATGTGGCACCGGGTACCCAGGGAACCGATGCGGTGAACAAGAACCAGTTGGATTCTGCCGTGAACCAGGTGGGCCGGTCCATCACCAAACTGGACGCCCGGGTAGACCGGGTGGGGGCTAATGCAGCAGCCCTGGCGGCTCTCCATCCTCTGGATTTCGATCCAGACGACAAACTGGACTTTGCAGTGGGTGCCGGCAGTTACAGCGGCGCCAATGCAGTGTCCCTGGGGGCTTTCTACCGGCCCAACGAGGATGTGATGTTCAGCCTGGGAGGCAGCGTCGGCGGCGGTGAAAACATGGTGAATGTGGGGGCCACCTTCAAATTGGGCCAGCACAACCATGTATCCAACAGCCGGGTGGCCATGGCCAAGGAAATCCGGAGTTTGAAGGAATTGGTGGCCAAACAGGATGGGGAAATGCAGCAGCTGAAGACCCTGATGAACCAGATGGCCGGCAGGACGGTGCTGAAAGTGGACAAAGACACCCTGTTCCCGGATATCCCTGAAAACCACTGGGCCTATGACTACGTGACCAAACTGGCCAAAGCGGGAATCGTGGAAGGGTATCCGGATGGAGAATTCAAAGGGGACCGGATGATGACCCGGTATGAATTCGCAGCCCTGGTCTATCGGGCCATTATGGCCGGAGCCGGGTCCAATCCGGCTTTGGATCAGGATGGTACCCTGGGCAGATTGGTGAAGGAGTTCGACGGGGAATTGAAATACATCCGCATCGACGTGATCGAAAAAGACAAACACGGCAATCCCAGTATCGAAAGAGTACGGACCGTGGAAGACAGCAAAAAACATTATGGGAAGTAATGTGAAGAGGGCTGTTGCCCATGCAACAGCCCTCTTCACATGGATAATCCAGGTACCCTGCTGAAAATGGCAGGGTATTTCTTATGGGACAGGAGGACAGAGAGGTTTTCCAGGGGACAGGCAAGGACCATACAGCTACAAGACAGAAGGGAAACAGAAAGGAAAAGAAAAAAGCGGGAGTTGTTGATGATATAGATAGATGAAATATAAAATTGGACTAATGTAAAGATATTTTATTTATATTATATACATATTGTAAATAAAATGACATATTGATAGGATTATACCACCAAATAGGCAAGGATTCATGGGGAAAAAGGAGAGCATATGAACAAATTTGTATCAGGTGGTATGAAACTGTCAGGAACGGCAAAAAGGAAAGGACAAAAAGAAGTACGGGGTGCTGTTTTGACTCTGCTGGTCCTGGCCGCTTTGGGCAACTGCGCCTATGGGGCGGACAGTGCAGCAGGATCCGGCAATGGTGTGGCTGTGGGCACAGGAAGCAGCGCTCCCAAAGCAGAGAATGTGGCCCTTGGCAAAGGGGCCGGCATTTCCTATTCCAACGGAGCCAGCAATGCTACCGGGGATATTGCGGTGGGAAACGGAGCCAACATCAACAACTACGCCAGCCAGGGCGGCAGCATCGCCATTGGCAAAAATGCCAGGATCGAAAATATGGCCGGAGGAGGAGAAGCCAGTTTTGCCTTTGGCCAGACAACCTACAGCGGAAGCTGGTGGTCTTCCGCACGGATCCCGGCCGATCCCACAAAGGTCGTGGGGAGCATTGCCATGGGGGACAATACCTTTGCCCGTACCGGCAGCATCATGATTGGGTCCCACAATTACAAGGGAGAACTGGGAGATACTACCGTGGACAGTGCTTCCACCCGGACCAGTGCCCTAAATGTATATGCCACCACCATCGGGGCCAACAGCTTCAGCAACGGGGCGTTCACCACCAGCACCGGTGTGTACAACATCATTTCCAGTGAATACAACGGGGGCCGTACGGCCAATCCGGTGAAGAACCTGGGGGCCACCATCAACGGAGCTCTGAACAGCGTTGAATCCATGGGAGGAAACTATTATGCAGGGATTGCCAATACCATCAGCGGGGTAGCCAACCGGGCGGTCAATTCCAACGGGGCGCTGATTTATGGGGCCGGGAACGAAATCACCAATTCAGTGACAAGTCTGGACGGTGTTCCCACGGACAGCGGAGATTCCGCCAAAGCCTTTGCGGACAAACTTCGGACGGCCATTGCCGCCTCCGACAGCGGCGGGGCCACCCTGGCCATCGGGGGCGGGAACAAGGCGGATTACACCCAGAAAACAGCCATTATCGGGGTGGGGAACCAGGTGACCGGGACCAGCGGAGCCGTCAGTACGAACAATATGATTTCCGGATACAAAAATACCGCTTCCAATGTCCAGCATGTGTCCGTGATCGGGTCCGGCAATACGGTGGAAGATACGGATACGGCTTTGTTGCTGGGGGATAACCGTACTCTTTCTTCCGCCATCAACAGTATTGTGATTGGTTCGGCGGACAATGTGACTGCTACGGACCAGCAGAATGTGGTGGTCCTGGGCCACAATGCCAATGCGACAGTGAAAGGGGGCGTGGCCCTGGGGAGCGGGTCCCTGGCTTCGGTGGAAGCGGGAGAAGCCGGCTATGATCCTTCCACTAAACAGGCCTCCACAGATACTTCCTCCACCTGGGTGGCAACAGGAGCCGCCGTGGCCGTAGGCAGCGGAACGGAACTGACCCGGCAGATCACCAGTGTGGCCGCCGGGACCCGGGACACCGATGCGGTGAACGTGGCTCAGTTGAAAAAAATCAGTACGGATGTGGAGAAAAATACGGGAGACATCAGGAATCTTACCGGGGACGTCCAGAACATGGGAAGCCGCATTACCAAACTGGACGCCCGGGTGGACCGGGCATGGGCCAATGCGGCAGCCCTGGCGGCTCTCCATCCTCTGGATTTCGATCCGGACGACAAACTGGATTTCGCCGTGGGTGCCGGCAGTTACAGCGGCGCCAACGCCGTGGCCCTGGGGGCCTTCTACCGGCCCAACGAGGATGTAATGCTCAGCTTGGGAGGCAGCACCGGCGGCGGTGAAAATATGGTGAACGTGGGCGCTACCTTCAAACTGGGCCAGCACAACCATGTGTCCAACAGCCGGGTGGCCATGGCCAAGGAAATCAAGGACCTGCGGAAAGAAGTGGAAAACCTCCGGGGAGCCCTGGTGGATGTATCCGCCGGCCGGAAGCTGGATCCCACCCTGACCAAACTGTTCCCGGATGTGGAAAAGAACCACTGGGCCTATGAGGAAATCGCCCAGCTGTACGGAAACGGCATGGTGGAAGGGTATCCGGACGGAGAATTCAAAGGGGACCGGATGATGAGCCGGTACGAATTCGCCATGGTGGTCTACCGGGAAATGCAGAAGGGCGCCCGGCTCAGTGAACGGCTCCTGAATGAGTTCGAACCGGAACTGGAACGGATCCGGGTGGACACCATTGCCAAAGACAAAAACGGCAATCCCACCATCCAGCGGGTCCGGGTGATCAAAGGAAGAGGATGACAGGGAGTGTGAAAAGCGGCAAAGCCGCTTTTCCGTCTCACGCCAAAGGAGACCATCTGCCGCAGGCAGATGCTTTTGAAGAGAGACGCAGCCCTACGCTGCTAACCCACCACCAGCCTATCGGCTGGTCCCCCGCCCTTGCAAAGGGCGGAGATACCTGTGGAGAACGCCAAAAAATGCCGGGCGGCGACCCCCGCCCTTACGAAGGGCGGAGATACGCTCGGGGCTTCGCCACATTGCTTTCGTGACACGTGGGCCGTGCCCTAGTGTCACTATCCGCCCTTTGCAAGGGCGGGGGACCGTTGCGCTTGCGCAATGGTGGTGGGTTAGCAGCGTTAGCTGCGTCTTTATTCAAAGGAACTCGGTCACGGGTTCCTTCCATAACGACTCACGATGAACGATCAACGAATCCTCTCCTTTTAAATTTTCAATATCATTCTTAACAAAAACCTAACATAAAAAAGTTCTCCTTCGCTCCTGCGCTTTACCTGGATAAAAGGCAGCACGGGGCCGGAGGGCTTTTTTGTTTTTCTGGATACAGCCCTGGGACAGGTGCATGGACTTGTTCCATTAACCAAAGTTTATGGCCCGGTTAAGTTTCCTATAATGGGAAAATCCTGTAGTTACTGGTATAGTGAAGATGCGGAAAAGGAACGGATTGCAGTGGGGTGGAAAAATCCGGGAACAAGGACTTTTTACACCACTGAATGGATAATAATTCCTTTTGAGAAAGAAAATAAAATCAATATGAATCATTGAAAAACAGACCGAACAGGGAATCCGAAGTTGGACAGGGGGCGTGTTGGTATGACGGGCGTGGAAAGAAAAATCGTTTTTGCACTGGCATCCATGGCGGTGTGGGGGGTGGCCCTGCCTGCAGCGGCAGAGACACATGATAAGATCGGGATTTCGGTAACCAGGGATACGGTGATGGCAGATGAAACCAAAAGTCCATTCACTGCCTATGCAGAGCCGTTGGAGATAGGGCTGAAGAATATCATAGGCATACAAGTGTCCCAGGGGGCTGCCTTGGATCTGGGAAAGCAAAGTGAAACGATTACAACGGCTGGTGGATCCATTGATGGAGATGGTAAATGGGATATCATCAGTTTGGAAGTCAAGGACCAGGGAAGCAGTCTGCTGGGCGGTGCGCAGACCACTATCCAGGCAATCCAGGAAACGGATGGTACCCATAATGTGATTGGATTGGAAGCCCAGGCCGGTACAGCCGTAACGCTGGGAGAACAGGCTTCCATCACAGCAACAGTGAATCCCGAACTGGTTACTACAGGCTCCAGTGGCCCATACAAAAACACGCGCAGCTATGGAATGATTGTCAATGGATCGGTTGTTGAACTGGGACCTGATGCCACGGTAGAATCGTCTAATGGATATGATGCCACAGGTGTCCTTACCCAAAATGAGGGAGGGAAAACGACCCTGGGAGACTCAGCACGGATTCAGGTATCCAGCCCTGCTGGTTTTGTGACTGGGATATTTACAAAAGATAAGGGAACCACTATCTTGGGCCGCAATGTGGTTGTTGCAGCCGATGCGTCGGTGGCTGCTTACGGGATAAATACCGGCAGCCAGGGGAAAACAGTGGCAGGAGATGGACTTTCCGTTACGGCAGACAACAAAGGAGATGGTTTTACATATGCCATTTTTACCAGTGACAACGGAAATGCTGAAATCGGCGATGATGCTTCTCTGACAGCCACAAACAGAAATGGAGGAAGTATTGCCGGCATTGACACCGAATCCGGGGGCACTGCCTCAGTCGGAAACCGTGCATCCATTACCGTGTCCAACACCGGGGGGAATGCTATAGGGATTTCCAGTTATGGAGGTACCACCCTGACGGGAACCGATACTTCCATTACCGTAAACAGTCTGGAAGGAATGGGGATTTATACCGATAGTGGAACCACCTCTCTGGAAAGCGGCTCCATCGCTGTAAATGGTAAAGGCGGAATGGGGATTGTCAGCTATAATAACGGATATACTGTTGCAGGTGACCATACCTCCATTACCGTAACCGGGGAAAAATCAGAAGATCTGGGAGGCAGCAAAGGCATTTACAGTTTTTACGATGGCATCACCAGTCTGGGAAATAACGCCTCCATTACCGTAACCGGCAGCGAAGGAACAGGGATTGTCAGTGAAGAAGGCGGGAAAACGATTGTTGGTGAAAATGCTTCTGTTACGGTAAAAGGGGAAAACGGCGTGGGTATTTCCAGCCTTTCCCAGGGAATCACCAGCCTGTTGGACAATGCCACCGTTGCGGCGGAAGGCCGTGGTGTAGAAAGCAAAACATCCGGCGCCGTTATCTTTGCAGGCAGCGCCAACATTATGGGGGGCCAGTACTCCCTGTTCAGCCAGGACACGGACAGTATTATCGACCTGACGGCCGCCGGCACCCGGAAAACCATCCAGGGGAACATGCTGGCCAGCAATGGGGGCACGATTCGTGCCGTGCTGGATACGGGGGATTCCTTCTTTACCGGGGCTTCTGGTGTGGAGGGAGAGGGCAGTGAACTGGAACTGGACCTGGCCAACGGGGCCCGGTGGAATATGACCGGGGACAGTTCTGTCACCCATCTTACCCTCGACAGCGGGGCTATGGTCAACATGGCGGCCAATCCGGCGTATCAGCAGCTGTCGGCTGACACTTTCAGAGGCAGCAACGGGATCTTCTACATGAAAACAGACCTGGACAGCCAGATCGACGGGGACAAGGTGCACCTGAAAGAGGCGGAAGATGGTGCTTCCGGGAAAATCCAGGTTTATGACGCCAGTTTTGCCCGGGGGAAGGAAGTCACCGGGACCCGGCATCTGCTGCTGGTCACCGATGACCGCGGCAGGGCTTCCTTTACCGGTGAAAACCTGAATCGGGGCGGCCTGTGGGATGTGACGCCCACCATCCAGAACGGGTCCTATGTGCGGAACTCCATGGGGGTGACGGATGCCCAGGACACGGAATGGTACCTGACCAAACTGGAAAAGACCGTAAATGCGGACACCCGTCCGGTGCTCAACAGCGGGGACAGTGTGTACGGGTTCTACCGGTTGAGCCTGGATACCCTCCGCCAGCGCCGGGGGAACCTGCGGCAGCGGAAGTTCCAGAGTGACGATGCAGATGGTCTGTGGGCCCGGAATCGGGGCGGCCGGTTCAGCGGACCGGGATTTACCAGTCGGTACAACCTGTTCCAGCTGGGGTACGATGTGCACCACAACCCAGGAAGCGTGTACGGATTCTTCGGGGAACGGGGAATCGCCTCCCCGGATTACCAAACCGGCAGCGGCCGGGAACATACCCTGGCCGGAGGCCTCTACGGCACCTGGTACGGCAGCCATGGCAGCTACACCGATGTGGTGGCCCGGGTGGGCCGGGACGACAGCCACATCAGCACCTGGGGGCCTTATCCGGACAAGGCGGATTACCGGACCCGGGAACAGAGCCTGAGCGTGGAATACGGGAAGACCCTGTACCTGGACAAGGATAAAGAACTGTTCCTGGAACCCCAGAGCCAGCTGGTGCTGGGCCACTTGAGCAGCACCCGGTACACCACCAGCCGGGGTACGGACGTGTACCGGGAAGGGTACAACAGCGCCATCGGACGGCTGGGGATCCTGATCGGCAAGAGCCACAAGGAGGGAAAGCATCCCTTTGATTATTACGGAAAGGTATCCTGGCTCCACGAATTCGGCGGGGCCCAGACGGTGGCCATGGCGGCCCGGAACGGGGAAACCCTGGAAACGGCCGTGGACCACGGGGACAGCTGGTGGGAAGCCGGGTTTGGAGGAACCTACCGGTTCAGTCCCAAGATCCAGGGATACGCAGATGTAAGCCGGACCTTCAGCAGCCAGATCCGCACCAAATGGCAGGTGAATGCCGGGGTGAGCTGGCAGTTCTGAATGGGATCGAGCAGAGGGAAGAGTTTGGAGGGAATCCGGGACGGGTTCCTGAAAACGTATGAAATCCGCAGGCCGGGAAGGGCGGGCCTGTGGCACGCCCCTACGCCGTTGGTACCGGAGGTTGGGGATATGGGTCAGGAGGACGGATTTTTCGACAATCCCGTTTCTGTGATTTTCCATTGGTCCGCTGACCCCAACGCTGTAGGGGATTGCCGCAGGCGGGCCCTTCCCGGCCTCCGGGTTTTATGGTCAAAAGCAGATGCGGGAGCATCTGCTATCCTTACTGGTTAACGACAAACGATGAACTTTCAGACCGGCCGGTGCCGGTCTGACTTCTTTTTTTACATAAATCAAATTATCCATAAATTCTAATGAATACAGGTTAAGCTTTCGGTTATAATAAAGGCGTGCACTTTATTACGCTGGAATGGGAAAGGGGGACCGCAGGAAGGCAGCAGTTCAAGTTTTTGTATCAGAATTTACAGAATTGAATGACGGAACGGAGGAGTACAATCATGAAAGAATCCAACTGGAGTGTACTGCTGGGGGCGGCCTTCCTGATGGCCACCTCGGCCATCGGACCGGGATTCCTGACCCAGACCACGGTGTTCACCGGCAAACTGGGGGCCAGCTTCGGCTTTGTGATCCTGGCCACCATCCTGATCCACGCCATTACCCAACTGAACGTGTGGCGGATCATCGCGGCGTCCAAAAAGCCCGGCCAGGACATTGCCAACGCCCTTTTGCCCGGGCTGGGGTATTTTGTTTCCGCCCTGGTGGTGGCCGGGGGTCTGGCCTTCAACATCGGAAACGTTGGGGGCGCTGGCCTGGGCCTCAATGTGCTCCTGGGAGTTTCCCCAGTAACCGGGGCTCTCATCAGCACGGTGATCGCCGTGTTCATTTTCCTCAATAAAAGTGCCGGGGCCCTGATGGACCGGTTTGCCCAGATTGTGGGAGGTCTGATGGTGCTTCTGACCATTTACGTGGCCATCACTTCCCATCCTCCCGTGGGCCTGGCCATTGCCAAAACCGTCATGCCGGATACGGTGGATGTGATGTCCATCGTCACCCTGGTAGGGGGCAGTGTAGGGGGCTACATCACCTTTGCCGGGGGGCACCGGCTGCTGGATGCAGGGATCACCGGGGTGGAAAACATGAAGGAAGTGAACAAAAGCTCCGCCATGGGGATTGGCATCACCAGCCTGATGCGGGTGCTGCTGTTTTTGGCCACCCTGGGGGTCATTTCCCAGGGGCTGACCCTGGACCCGGCCAACCCGCCGGCTTCTGTGTTCAAACTGGCCGCCGGTGACCTGGGGTACAAGATCTTCGGGCTGGTGATGTGGTCTGCGGCCATCACTTCCGTGGTGGGCTGCGCCTACACTTCCGTTTCCTTCATCCGGACCTTCAGCCCGGTGCTGGAAAAATACCACCGGTACCTGATCATCGGTTTCATCCTGTTCTCCTCCTTCATCTTCTCCTTCATCGGCAAACCGGTGACGGTGCTGGTGGTGGTGGGGGCCCTGAACGGCCTGATCCTGCCTATTGTGCTGGGCTCTCTGCTGCTGGCGGCCAAGAAGGAAAAAATCGTGGGGGCTTACAAACATTCTTCTTTCCTGTTCTACACCGGCTGGCTGGTGTTCGCCGTGATGCTGTACATGAGTCTCCAGACCATCCTGAAGATGCTGGGGTGAAATTTTGTGAATGTATTACAAATTTGACACAATAGAGGTGTGTATACAGTATAAGGTGAAGAAATTGTGACAGAGTTAATCGGAAACAAAAATCATGGTAATATCGTTAATGTTCGTAGCGTAGCATAAAGAAAGGAGTAGTAATATGAAAATCGATTTGAATTCTGACCTGGGAGAAAGCTTCGGCGCTTACAAAATCGGGATGGATGACAAGGTCCTGCCTCTGGTGACTTCGGCCAACATTGCCTGCGGGTTCCATGCCGGGGATCCTTCCGTAATGAAGAAAACCGTGGATCTGGCAGTGAAAAGCGGCTGTGCCCTGGGGGCTCATCCCGGGTATCCGGATCTGGTCGGATTCGGCCGGCGGAAAATGGCCGTTTCCCCGGCGGATGTGTACGCCATGGTGGTGTACCAGGTGGGGGCTCTCAGCGCCTTTGCCAAAGCGGCAGGTACCCGGCTCCAGCATGTGAAACCCCATGGGGCCATGTACAATATGGCGGCCAAGGATCCGGCCCTGGCGGAAGCCATTGCCCAGGCCATTTATGATGTGGATCCGGAAATCATCCTGTTTGCCCTGGCTGGCAGCGAAAGCGTCAAGGCAGCGGAAAAAGTCGGTTTGAAAGTGGCTTCTGAAGTGTTTGCAGACCGGAGCTATCAGGAAGACGGTTCTCTGACTCCCCGGACCCAGCCCGGTGCCATGATCACCGATGAAGAGGCCTCCATCGCCCAGGTGCTGTCCATGGTGCTGAAGGGCCAGGTGACCACTCTCAGTGGCAAGGTGATCCCGGTGAAGGCGGATACCATCTGCGTCCATGGGGACGGGGAAAAGGCCCTGCTGTTTACCCAGAAGATCCGGAAAGCCCTCCAGGAAAACGGGGTGGAGATTGCTGCCGCCGGCAGCTTCCTGAAATAATTTCATGCAAAGGAGAATCTGCTTATGGATTACAGCCAAATGAATCCCAGTGAAGTCCGGAAACTGATCCGGGAAGGGAAAATCACCAGCTTCACCAGCGGCATGTGCAACGGGTATGCCCAGGCCAACCTGGTGGTGCTGCCCAGGGAACTGGCCTTTGATTTCCTCCTGTTCACCACCCGGAATCCCAAGCCCTGTCCGGTGCTGGACGTAACGGAAGTGGGGAGCCCGGTGCCCAAAGCGGTGGCCCCGGATGCGGACCTGCGGTATGACATCCCCAAATACCGGATCTACCGGCACGGGGAACTGACCGACGAAGTGACGGACCTGAGCGGGTACTGGCGGGATGACCTGGTGGCCTTCCTGCTGGGGTGCAGCTTCTCCTTTGAAGGGCCCATGCTGGATGCGGGGCTGGATGTGCGGCACATTACGGAAAACCACAATGTGCCCATGTACATCACCAACATTCCCTGCACTCCGGCCGGGGTGTTCCATGGGCCCATGGTGGTTTCCATGCGTCCCATGACTCCCAAAGCGGCCATCCGGGCCATCCAGGTGACCAGCCGGATGCCCAATGTCCATGGGGCTCCCATCCATTTCGGCGACCCGGCGGCCATCGGCATCCAGGACATCAGCAAACCGGATTTTGGAGATCCCTCCACCATCCGGGAAGGGGAAGTGCCGGTGTTCTGGCCCTGCGGGGTGACGCCCCAGGCGGTGGCCATGGCGGTGAAGCCGGAATTCATGATCACCCATGCGCCGGGACACATGTTCATCACCGACGTGAAGAATGCGGATCTGAGCGTGCTGTAAAAAAGAGAAAAAGCAGCCGGACCGTTTCCAAAAGCCCAGAAAAACCATAACAGGATCCAAATGAGGGGGAAGTTGTTATGAAAAAAGAATCCAACATCAGCGTGCTGCTGGGGGCAGCCTTTCTGATGGCCACATCCGCCATCGGGCCGGGCTTCCTGACCCAGACCACTGTCTTTACCGGCCAGTTGGGAGCCAGCTTCGGCTTCGCCATCCTGGCCATGATCATCATCGATGCCATTGCCCAGCTGAATGTGTGGCGGGTGATTGCCGTAGCCAAAAAGCCCGGCCAGGACATTGCCAACATGGTGCTGCCCGGCCTGGGATATCTGGTGTCCGCCTTTGTGGTGTTCGGGGGCCTGGCCTTCAACATCGGCAATCTTGGGGGTGCCGGCCTGGGGCTCAATGTGCTGTTCGGGATCTCTCCCATTGTGGGGGCTCTCATCAGCGCGGCCATTGCCATCTTCATCTTTTCCAGCAAAGAGGCGGGAACCCTGATGGACAAGTTCGCCCAGATTGCCGGAGGCGTCATGGTACTGCTCACTGTCTATGTGGCGGTGACCTCCCATCCTCCAGTGGGGGAAGCGGTGGCCAGGACCTTTATGCCTGAGCACATCGATCTGATGTCCATCGTCACCCTGGTGGGAGGCAGCGTAGGCGGATACATCACCTTCGCCGGCGGCCACCGGCTGCTGGATGCGGGAATCTGCGGAGAAGACAAGCTGGACCAGGTGAACCGGAGCTCTCTGACTGGCATCGGCATCACCAGTGTTATGCGGGTATTCCTGTTCCTGGCGGCCCTGGGGGTCATCAGCCAGGGCTTTACCCTGGATCCTTCCAACCCGCCGGCTTCCGTGTTCAAGCTGGCTGTGGGGGAAGTGGGGTACAAGATCTTCGGCGTGGTCATGTGGTCCGCGGCCATTACCTCGGTCATCGGCTGCGCCTATACTTCCGTTTCCTTCATCCGTACCTTCAGTGAAGGACTGAACAAAAACTACCGGTATCTGATCATTGGATTCATCATCTTTTCCGCTGCTGTGTTCGCTTTCATCGGCAAACCGGTGAAGGTACTGATCCTGGCCGGGGCCCTCAACGGGCTGATCCTGCCTCTGGTACTGGGAGCACTGCTCCTGGCATCCCGGAAAAAGGCCATTGTGGGGGATTATCAGCATCCCCGGTTCCTGTCGGTCACCGGCTGGATCATCTTCGCTGTGATGCTTTGCCTGGCAGTGGAAACAGCAGGCAAATTACTCCCCAAACTGTTGGGATAAAAAGGTGGAATAACCATGGAAAAAGCAACAGCATATCTGCAGGCTGCCCAGATCCGCCCGGTGGGAGAAGGGGCCCTGATGGTCTCCTTCGGCAATACCATCGACCCGGAGATCCTCCGGTGTGCCCGGGCTCTGGTGACGGAACTGGAACAGCATCCTTTCCCGGGACTCCTGGAATTTGAAGCTTCCTACACCGGTGTGACGGTGTTCTACGATCCCCTGGTACTGGCCCGGGAATCTACTCTGCCGGAGGACCACTGGCTGTCCAAAGGCTACCGGGAAGCGGCGGCCCGGGTGAAAAAACTCCTGGAAGGGATCCGGTTCACCAAGGAAAAGAAAGGGGACCGGATCCGGATCCCTGTGTGCTACGGCGGGGAATACGGACCGGACCTGGAAGAAGTGGCGGAGTACCACCATATGACGCCGGAAGAAGTGGTGAAAATCCATACTGGCGGGGACTATCTGGTGTATATGATCGGGTTCGCCCCCGGTTTCCCCTATGTGGGAGGACTGCCTCCGGAAATTGCCACCCCCCGGAAGAAGACTCCCCGGCTGGCCATCCCTGCCGGGTCCGTGGGCATTGCCGGTTCCCAGACCGGTGCCTATCCCCTGGAAACCCCTGGAGGCTGGCAGCTGATCGGCAGGACTCCCCTGGCCCTGTTCCGTCCCTGGGATCTGGAAGATCCCAGCCTGCTCCAGGCCGGTGACCGGCTGGAATTTGTCAGCATAACTCCTGAGGAATACAAGGAACTGGCAGCGAAAGAGAAGGAAGGTGGCCGGAAATGAAGATCATGGTGAAAAAAGGCGGCCCTCTCACTACGCTCCAGGATACGGGCCGGTACGGATTCCAGAAATACGGGGTCCTGGTCAGCGGGGCCATGGACCTGTTCAGTTTGAAACTGGGGAATATCCTGGTAGGCAACAAAGCCCGGGAAGGGGCTCTGGAAATGACCATGAGCGGGCCCTTCCTGAAGCTGCCGGCAGGACTGGTGTTCGCCCTTACCGGGGCGGACCTGGGGGCGAAACTGGGGGGCAGACCGGTGCCTCTCAACCGGGCGGTGTATGTGAAGGAAGACAGCACCCTGTCCTTCGGCTTTGCGGCCCAGGGGGCCCGGGGCTATCTGACGGTGGCCGGGGGCTTTGCCGTGCCGGCAGTGATGAACAGCAAAAGCACCTATCTCCGGGCCAAAATCGGCGGAGTGGGAGGTGCTCCTCTGGCTGACGGCACGGAACTGGAAACCGGGGAACTGACGGCGGAACAGGAAGGGCTGAAGGCTGTGCTGGCCAAAACGGGAGGCAAGCCTTTCAGCACCCTGGGCTGGTCTGTGGAAACCACTGGCCTCTTTACCGGGGAGCCCATTCGGGTGACCCAGGGACTCCAGGCGGACTGGTTCGACAATGCCACCCTTCAGGAGTTCTTCCACAGCGGCTACACCATTACGGCCCAGTCGGACCGGATGGGATACCGGCTCAGCGGAGCACCGCTCCACTACCGGGACAGCAGCCTGGAGATGATCTCCGAACCAGTGACCTTCGGGTCCATCCAGGTGCCGGCGGACGGGAATCCCATCATCCTGATGGCGGACCGGCAGACCACCGGGGGCTATGCCAAGATCGGACAGGTGATCCAGGCGGATCTGCCCAGGCTGGCCCAGATGAAGCCGGGACAGACCATTTATTTCCGGCCGGTGACCCTGACCCAGGCGGAAAAAGCCCTGGCCCGGCAGGAGGATTTCCTGACAGATGTGAAAATGATGGTACAGCGGTAAAAAAGAAAGGGTGCTGCGCAAGACGGGCAGTACCCTTTCTTTTTTCACCGAGAACAATTTACACGAAGCTGATATAATAGAGCCAGTACAGTGCCGGCAGGGAGCCGGGAGAAGGAGGAATCGGACATGACATTGGCAGTGCAGGACTATCTGAAAGATCTGGAAACCCTGGTGAATACGGAAAGCTTCAGCCGGGACCCGGAAGGGACCGCTCAGGTGGCGGCCTGGATCCGCCGGCGGCTGGAGGGAGCCGGCTGGCATACAGAAACCATTTCCGTGGGAGACCAGGTGGGCCCCTGCGTAAAGGCAGTGTGGGGGAACCCGGACCATTATGACGTAATCCTCCTGGGCCATATGGATACGGTGTTCCCCAAAGGCACCGTAAAGGACCGTCCTTTTTCCATTGAGGGAGACCAGTACAAAGGCCCGGGCTCCGCGGATATGAAATGCGGGGACCTGTTCATGGTGTACCTGGCGGAAGCGGTGAGCCGGGAAAAAATCCAGGGGAACATCTGCCTGCTGTTCAATCCGGATGAGGAAATCAGTTCCCGGTATTCCCGGCCGGTAATCGAACGGGAAGCCCGGAAGGCGGACCATGCCCTGATCATGGAAAGTGCCCGGCCCAATGGGGACCTGGTGAACCAGCGGAAGGGCATCTGCAAGTACACACTGACCTTTACGGGCATTGCATCCCACGCCGGGGTGAACCCGGATAAAGGAGCCAGCGCCATCAATGAATTCATCCGCTGGGGAGAAAAGATCATTGCCCTGGCTGACCGGGCTGCCGGCACTACTGTGAATATCGGACTGGTACAGGGGGGCACCGCTGCCAATGTGGTGGCCGCCCAGTGCCGGTGTGTCATCGATGTGCGGATCGAAAAGAGCAGCGAAGGGGAACGGATCGACCGGGCCATCCGGGAACTGGAAGCTCATCCCTTCGATGACCGGGTGAAGGTCCAGGTGGAAGGGGGCGTGGCCCGTCCGCCCATGAAGCCTACAGAAAAATCCCTGGCCTTCTGCCGTCTGGCAGAGCAGGTGGCTCAAAAAGAGGGTATCTCCTTCCAGTGGCAGGCTGCCGGCGGGGGAAGCGATGGCAACTTCACCTCCGCCCTGGGGATCCCCACCCTGGATGGCCTGGGCCCCATTGGAGGCAATGGCCATGCGGTAACGGAATACGGCCTGATCAGCAGTCTGGAACCCCGGTTCCGGTTCCTGAAGGCCCTGGTGGAAGCGGTGCTGACCAAATGAGGGATACGTCACTGGTGTATCTGCTGGACGGAGAAAACCGGGTGCTCCTGGGCCGGAAGCGACGGGGCATGGGCGTGGGCAAGTGGAACGGCTTCGGAGGGAAAATCGAGCCGGGAGAAACCATGCGCCAGTGCGCCGTACGGGAGCTCCGGGAAGAAAGCGGCCTTGAGGTCCGGCCGGAAGACCTGGACCTGATGGCGGATCTGTACTTTGA
This sequence comes from Acidaminococcus sp. HCP3S3_G9_1, assembly GCF_052122455.1. NCBI lineage: Bacteria > Bacillati > Bacillota > Negativicutes > Acidaminococcales > Acidaminococcaceae > Acidaminococcus > Acidaminococcus sp. HCP3S3_G9_1. The sequence goes on from NZ_JBQKCH010000006.1 coordinate 117,088, forward strand.
CCAGCCTTCTGACGGCACATGGTCCCATGGAGGCATGGTGTATTTTGTCCGCCGGTGGCAGGGAGTGCCCCGATTGTCGGAAGAAATGGAACCCAGGTGGTTTTCCCTGGACCAGCTGCCCTATGAGGAAATGTGGGAGGCGGACCGGATCTGGCTGCCCCGGCTGCTGGCCGGGAAACAGCTCCGGGGGACCATCCTTTTTGCCCCGGACGGGGACCATGTAATCGATTCTGTGTTCCAGGAGGTCCATCTGGATGAAACCAAATAACTGGACGGAAACTCTCCTGGCCTGGTTCGATGGCTTTCGGCGGGAGCTGCCCTGGCGGGAGTCCCATCCCCGGAATCCCTACCATGTGTGGGTATCGGAAATCATGCTCCAGCAGACCCGGACGGAAACGGTAAAAGGGTATTTCCACCGGTGGATGGAACAGTTCCCCACCATCCGGGATCTGGCCCAGGCACCGGAAGACCAGGTGCTCCGGGCCTGGCAGGGGCTGGGGTATTACAGCCGGGCACGGAACCTCCACAAGGCAGCCCGGCAGGTGATGGTGGAATGGGACGGTCAGCTGCCCCGGGACCGGAAGGCCCTGGGGGACCTGCCAGGCATCGGAGCCTATACGGTGGGAGCCATCCTGTCCATGGCCTTTGGGGAAAAGGTTCCGGCAGTGGACGGAAACCTGCTCCGGGTGCTGGCCCGGCTTTACGGAGTGGAAGAAGACATTACCGGCACCCAAGGAAAGAAAACCATTACGGCCCTGGCAGAAGCCGCCATACCGGCAGACAGGCCCGGGGACTTTAACGAAGCTATGATGGACCTGGGAGCGGAAGTATGCATCCCCAAACATCCCCGGTGCGGGGAATGTCCCCTGCGGGAATCCTGCCGGGCTCTGAAAGAGGGGAAGACGGAGGTTTTGCCGGTGCGCAAAGCCAAAGCCTCCCAGAAGGAACTGGCGGCAGCCTGCGGCCTGGTGTGCCGGGAAGGCCGGTATCTGCTCCACAAACGGCCGGCCAAAGGGATGTTGGCTTCCATGTGGGAATTCCCCATGGTGCTGGATCCGGACCCGGACAAGGCCAGGGCAGGACTGGAACAGCTGCTGGAGGGAGCTGCAGGGCCGGAGCTGTGGCATCACAGGCATGTGTTCACCCACCAGATCTGGCACATGACCGGCTATGGGATGAACGGAGGAGACTGTCCTGAGGAGGGATCTCCGGACTGGGCCTGGCTGGCTCCGGAAGAGTGGGACCAGCGCCCTCTGGCAGGACCTCATGCCAAATTGGCTGCCTGGCTGAAAAAAACTGTTGACAGCAAAGAGAAGGTTTGATATTATATACAAGCTTTCTCTTTGAGGAAGCAGACAAGTCAGAGGAATGAAAGACAAAGAAAAAAGTTGTTGACAAATTCCAAATGATTTGTTAATATAAATGAGCTGTTACAAACAGCGAGGTTGGAACCCTGAAAACTGAATATTGTTGACAGATGTGCGGGTCAAGTCACTTTTAGTGATGAGATCGAGTCACCTGGATGACAACCAGGTTAAAAAATCAAAGCTAGTTTTTCGAGAGCCATGA